>DASUTR010000506.1:0-28370 GCA_036374535.1 Polyangiaceae bacterium | reverse complement strand
GCCGCGACGCGCGTGAGCAACCACGGCACGAGCCGCCCGCCGACGACGAACGTCACGGCGACGAGCGCGCCGAGCTTCGCGAGCGCGAGGCCGCACGCGACGAAGAGCCCGCTCGGCGACGCCGACCCGACGAGCGACGGCATGACGATCAAGACGAGCACGCTGAAGATGTCCTCGACGACGAGCCAGCCGATCGCAAGGTGCCCGCTCGGCGTGTGGAGCTCCCGCCGTTCGGCGAGCAGGCTCACGAGCACGACCGTGCTCGTGATCGAGAGCGCGATGCCGAACACCGTGGCGCCAAGCCAGGGGAAGCCGAACGCGTGTCCGACGACGGCGCCGAGCGCCGACGCGCCCAGGGTGAGCCCGAGCGACGCCGGCAGCGCGACCCGCCGAACGCGGATCAACTCTTCGATGTGAAACTGCAGGCCGACGCCGAAGAGCAGCAAGATGACGCCCACCTCGGCGAGCTGCTGCGCGAGCTCGGCGTTCGCGGCGATGCCCGGCGTGTGGGGGCCGAGCAAGATGCCCGCGAGCAGGTAGCCGACGATCGGCGAGAGCCCGATGCGGTGCGTGACGAGCCCGAACCCGAGCGCGGCGCCGAAGCCGCCAGCTAGCGTGAGGATGAGTTCGACGGAATGCATCGGGCGGCGGGTCGTCTAGGGTAAGACCCTAAACCGACCGATCCCGAATGACCATCGTCTATGCGCACCGAGGGGCCTCGCTCGAACGGCCCGAGAACACGCTGGTTTCGTTTCAGCGGGCGCTCGAGCTCGGCGCCGATGCACTCGAAACCGACGTGCACCTCACGGCCGACGGCGCGGTCGTCGCGTGCCACGACCCGCACGGCGAGCGCGTCGCGGGCGTTTCGGGCGTCATCGAGCGCTCGTCGCTCGTCGAGGTTCAGCGCTGGGACGCGGGGTACGCTTTCGTCGACGCGCGCGGCGAGCGGCCCTTCATGGGGCAGGGCCACCGCGTCCCCACGCTCGAGCAGATCCTCGGCGAGCTCCCGAAGGTGCGCGTGAACGTCGATTTGAAGGCCCGAACTCCCGAGCTCGTCGGGCGCTTCGTCGAGGTCGTCCGGCGCCACGACGCGGAGGAGCGCGTCGTCGCCGCGAGCTTTCACCGAGGCCCCCTGCGCCGGCTGCGCGACGCCGGTTGGCGCGGCGAATTCTCCCGGGCTCGCGTTCAATTCGTGGGCGCGTGGCTCGTCCCGCGGTTCCTTCGTCGCGACTACCCGCCCGGAACCCGCGCTCAAATTCCGACGCACGTAGGTCCCTTCTCGCTCGCCACGCCGCGCCTACTCGCGAAGTTTCGCGCCCTCGGTCTCCGTGTCGACTACTGGACCATCAACGACCCGAACGAGGCGAAACGTCTGGTCGCGCTCGGTGCCGACGGCATCATGACCGACGACCCGGCGCGCGTCGTCCCGGCCGTTCGCAGCGCTTCGTAGACGGCGCCGGTCTCGCGCCGATCGCGGCTGCTCAGGGCGCGATTCGAAACCGCTCGCGGCCGTTGGCGCGGTAGGTCTCGAAGCCGCGACGATCCAACGTCAAAACGTCGCGGATCCCGAATTCCTCCGCGGCCGCGACCAAGAGGGCGTCGACGAAGTCCATCGGCACGTCTTCGTACTTCTTCATGAGCGCCAGGGCTCGCTCGGCGCGCGATTGCGTGCACGGGACGAGCTCGGTCCGCGCCGCGTAGACGAGGCCGACGGCGGCCGCGGGACCGCCGCGCGCCTTTCGAAGGACGTGCGCGGCCTCGACCAGCACGCCGTCCACCGAACAGAGCTGCCCTCGAAACCCCTTCCACGCCTCGACGCACCGCTCGTGATCTCGGTCTCGGGCAGAAACGAGGGCGACGACGAACCCCGTATCGAGCAGGGCGCTAGCCACGACGATCCGGATTCCAGCGGTCGAGATCGCGACGCACGTGCCGCGCGGCGGCTCGGCGCCCGCCGTTCACCGAACCGATGAACGGACGCGTGACGGAGAAGAGATCGCTCTCGTTCAGAGCTCCGCCGAGCTCTTTTTCGAGGGTGGCGCGTACCAGGCGCGACGGCGTGACCCCGAGTGAGCGCGCGCGCTCGCGGACGCGGGCGATGGTGGCCGTGGGGAGTCGAACCGTGAGGGTAGAGGCCAGCGCTCGCTTCATGTCTTACATGTAAGACATCGAGCGGCGCGCCGCAACGGGCCCGCTTCGTTGCGGGTCAGTCCGCGTTCCCGCGCCGTGCCCCCCAAAAAATCTACTCGGGTTTCTTGTCGCCCCGGCCGCGAAGGCGCTCGAGCCGCTCGCGAATGTTCTTCTCGAGCCCTTGATCCGTAGGTTCGTAAAATCGCTGCCCGACGAGCTCGTCGGGTAAGTACGTTTCGCCGGCGACGTAGCTGCCCGCGAAGTCGGGCGGGTATTGGTAACCCTCGCCGTACCGTTCTTCCTTCATCAGGCGCGTGACGGCGTTCCTGAGTTTTTTCGGCACGGGCAGCGCGCCGCGGTCGGCGATGGCGGCGCGCACGGCGCCCATGGCGGCTTTGACGGCGGCGGACTTCGGGCACGAGGCGAGATAGAGGCACGCGTGCGCGATCGGAAACGCGCCTTCGGGCATGCCGATGCGGCGGAAGGCGGCGTCGGCGTTGAGCGCGACCTCGAGCGCGCGCGGGTCGGCGTTGCCGACGTCTTCGCTCGCGAAGATGATGAGGCGGCGCAGGAGAAACAGCGGGTCGTCGCCCGCTTCGAGCATGCGGAAGAGCCAGTAGAGCGCCGCGTCGGGGTCGCTGCCGCGCATCGATTTGATGAGAGCGCTCGCGACGTTGTAGTGCTCCTCGCCGCTCTTGTCGTAGAGCAGCGTGCGCTCTTCGGCGGCGCGTTCGACGAGGGCGCGATCGATGCGCGCGCCGTCTTCGGCCAGGGACGCCGCGACCTCGAGCATGCCGAGCGCGCGGCGGGCGTCACCGCGCGCTGCTTTCGCGATGAGCGCGAGGGCGTCCGGATCCGCTTCGAGCCGGCGCGCGCCGAGGCCGCGCTCGGCGTCGCCGACGGCGCGCTCGAGCAGCGACGCGATG
The DNA here is from genome assembly GCA_036374535.1 of Polyangiaceae bacterium. Classification (GTDB taxonomy): domain Bacteria; phylum Myxococcota_A; class Polyangia; order Polyangiales; family Polyangiaceae; genus PMG-095. Next base: position 25,314 of record DASUTR010000506.1, on the reverse strand, counting down.
TCCGCTTCCGCGAGCGCTTCCAGCCGAAACACGCGCGAGCGCGAGAGCACGGCGGCGTTCACGGCGAACGACGGGTTCTCGGTGGTCGCGCCGATGAGCACGATCGTGCCGCGCTCGAGGTGCGGCAGGAACGCGTCTTGCTGTCCCTTGTTGAAACGATGGATCTCGTCGACGAAGAGCGTCGTGCCGCGACCCTGGAACGAGCGCCGCTCGCGCGCCTGCTCGACGATCTCGCGGAGCTCGGCGACGCCGCCGAGCACGGCCGAAAAGGGCACGAATTCCGTCTTCGTGCGCTGCGCGATGACGCTCGCGATGGTCGTCTTTCCGGAGCCGGGCGGGCCCCAGAGGATGATCGACGGCATCTTGTCGCTCTCGATCGCCTCGCGCAGGGGTTTACCGCGCGCGAGCAGCGAGCCCTGCCCGACGATTTCGTCGACGCTGCGCGGTCGCATCCGATCGGCGAGCGGCGCCGCCGAGCCACCGAGCGCGCCCCGGCTCGCCGCCCGCTCGAGGAGCGTCGGCTGGTTCTCGGCGTTTCGCGAGCGCGGGCGACTCACGCCGCGAACCTAGCAGCACCGCCGCGAGTTGCCCGCGACCAAGCGCCGTGCCCCGCGCTACGCCATTTTGGTCGGCCGCGCGCCGAAGATCGCCGTGCCGACGCGCACGATCGTGGCGCCGGCGGCGATGGCGTGCTCGAAGTCGGCCGTCATGCCCATGCTGAGCTCGGGCAGGCGCTCCGGGCCGCCGTGCGCGTCGCGCAGTCGCGCGAGGGCTTCGAAGTGCGGGCGCGACGCGGCAGGATCCTGCGTGAACGGCGGGACGCACATGAGCCCGACGAGCCTGAGACGCGGAGCGCCGTCGATGGCGTCGAGCACGCCGGCGAGCGCATCGGGCGCGCAGCCGCTCTTTTGCGCTTCGCCCGCGATGCTCACTTCGACGAGCACGGGGAGCCGGGCGTCGTCGCCGAACGCCCAGCGTGCCGCGGGAATTTCGAGGCCGTCGAAGCGCTTGTCGAGCTCACGGGCGAGCTCCGGCGAGTCGACCGTGTGGATCGCGGACGCGACACGCACTGCTTGCTTCGCTTTGTTGCTCTGCAGGTGCCCGATGAGATGAAAGCGCGCGTCCGTGAGCTCGGCGAGCTCATCGGCTTTTCGAGCCAGCTCCTGCACGTAGTTTTCGGCGAAGTCGCGCTGGCCGGCGGCATACGCCTCGCGAATGGCATCGGTCGTCTGCGTCTTCGACACGGCGAGCAGGCGTGCGCCTCCCGGCCGTCCAGCGCGCGCGGCGGCGGCTTCGACGCGCTCGCGGATCTCGGAAAGTCGCTCGGCGACGCCGACGGTGGTCATCGCGCGCTTAGCGCTTGTCCTTCACGAGCTCGCGGATACGGACACCGAGCTCGCCGTCGATGTCGACGAGCTCGCCCCGTGCCACCGCTCGACCCGCGATGCGCAGCGTGACCGGCTCCGCGACGCGCGTGCCGGTTTCGATCACGTCGCCGGGACGAAGCTTCGCCCAGTCGCTCGCTGGCATGCTCACGGCTCCGAGCTCGACGCGCACGACGACGGGCGCTTCGAGCACGGCGTCCGTGAGGGTGTCGTCGCCGTTCGCTTCGGTCATGTCGTCGTGTTCTGCGAGCGCCGCGTCCGGCGCGAGCGCCATGCGACCCTCACGTAGCACGATCCGCCCATCCGCGGTCAATTCGACGGGCGCGCCCGCGTCGCCGTTCGGTGCACAAAGGACGCCGCGACCGACGCCGCGCGCGTCGGCGAGAGCGCCCGAGGCGGGAAGCCACGCCGAACCCGGCGAGAGCGCGTCGAGCTCGGCGCGGGTCGCGAGGGACGCAGCGATCACGAGAGGCAGCGACACCGTCACGCCTCCGAGCTCGGAGAGCTTTGGCCGCGCTTCCGAGCCGGGCGGCGCCGCGGCGAGCAAGACGAGCGCAGCATAAGGCGCTCCGTCGAGGCGAACCGTCACTTCGAGCGCGGCGGCCGGTTCCCGGAGTGGTTGCTCGGCGAGCGCGACCGGCGTGCTCGACGAACGGCGTGCCACCTCGACGGCGAGCGCCGCGAGCGCGCCGCCGAGCACCGGCTCGAGGCGCTCGTCCTGGCGTGCCAGCGTCACCGAGCGACCGAGCACGCGGCCGAGCAGCGCCGTCGCGAGCTCCGGGCTCACGCCGAGCGCGACGGTCGCTCCTCCGAGAGCCAGCGTTACCTCCGTGAAGCGCTCTCGCTCGAGAGCGCGCGTCGCGACGCGCGCCTCGAGCGCGACCTTCGCGCCGGCGAGCGCGCCGAGCGCCTGAGCCACGGTTTCGAGCTCGACGAAGCTCGAAAGGTGTCGCCGCGCCGCCCGAACCCCCCGGGCAATGCCTCGGGGAACGCGGTCGAGGGCGTCCCAGGGATACTCGCGAATCGCCGGCACCGCGCCATCCTAGTCGGCTCCGGGGCCGCGGCTCGGCCGCTCCTTGCCGAGCCGAACTCTCCCCAGGCCATCCACAGGGTGTGGATGAAGAAGTTGGGGTTTCCTCGTGCGTTTCCGAGCCTGTTCCGAGTTTCTCGGCCCGCCGGCAGCCGTGATAGCGTCTTCGGGATGTCCCGATTGACCCCCGGTCTCGTGACGATGCTGGTGCTCTCCTCGAGCCCCGTACTGGCCCAGGAGCCTGCCCCTGCCCCGCCTCCGGCGCCGCCGCCTCCCGCGGCTGCTGCGGCGTCGACCACCGCTGCTCCGGCAGCGTCGACGCCGCCGGCTCCCGGTCCTACCCCGAAGAAGGGAATGCTCGGTCAGGGTCCGTTTTGGGCGGCCATCGACGCGGGCGATGCCGCCTACGCGGCGCGCGACTTCGACGGCGCGCTCAAGGACTACCGCGCGGCTATCGAAAAGGAACCACAGAACCCGATGGGCCACTACCGCGTCGGTTCGGTGCAGCTCGCCAAGGGCGATCTCGCCGAAGCGGAGCAATCGTGGCAGGCAGCGCTGCGGTTCGCGGGCAAGGACGCGAAGATTCGCGCCAAGCTCTTGTTCGCCATGGCCGATCTGCGCGAGCGCCAGCGAAACCACGACGACGCGGTCGCGCGCTGGAAAGAGTACGCCCAACACGCGAAGGCGCAGCCCGACTCGAAGGCGTTTCCGGCGACGGCGGTCGAGCGCGAAAAGCGCCTCGTCGAGTGGAAGCAGCTTCAGGCCGACTCGCTCGTCGTGAAGGAACGCATCGAGAAGCGCCTCAAAGAGACGGAAGAGTCGATGCGCAAGAGCTCGAAGTAGCGCGCCGGTAACGGCGCTAGCGGACGCGGACGCGGACGCTGCCGGAAATGGCTTCGTCGGCCTGCCGCGTGAAATCCAGGAACTTCGCGTAGTCGCGCGTCTGCACGCGGCCGGCGGGGATCGACACGCGGCGCTCGAGCGTGATCGACTGGCCCGCGCTCTTGTCGGCGACGACGACGGCGCGCTCGCCGTCGCGCACTTCGGTCGCACCGAGGCGTGTTTCGAGCGAAGCGCCCTCGGGCAGCTTGATGGTGAGTTTCACGCGCTGCGACAGCGAATCGGCGATGAGCAGCGGCGTCTGGCGCGCGGGCAGCGTCGCGTATTGGCCTAGGCGCGGCACGAACGGCGGCTGCACGACGAGCGTCTTGCCGACGGGCTGCGCGAAGGCGCGCGCCCGCGATTTCGTGACGATGCGAATGGGCGCGTCGGGATCGTCGAGCCCCTCGACGCGGTGATTCACGAGCTCGACGCCGCGCAGCGCGCCTCCGAGCAGGCGCGTCTCGATTGCGTCGCGGATCTGGCGTACCGGAAGCTGCGACAGCGCGCCGCGCAGCCCCGTCGCGTACTTGCCGTGGAAGCTCTGCACGAGGTCGATCTCGGCCGAGCCGTCGTCGGCGAGCGCGACCGTGCCCTCCGTCGCGGCGTCGTCGAGCGCGCCGCCCGCCGGTGTGGTCGTCTTTTCCCAGCCGTGCCCGAAGAGCACGACGGCGGGCATGCCGCGCGTCTCCGCGGGAACGTAGCCGAACGGCGCGTGCTTACTGCCGAGGGTGAGCCAGGTCTGGGCCTTGCCGGAGCGCACGCGCAGGAGGGGCTGCGTGTAGAGCATCGACTCCGAGAACGGTCCCTGCGGCGTCAGCGTGAGCCGGTTCTGTACGACCGCGTAATCGACGGGAATGTCGAGCGCGCGGCACAACGTGATGAAGCCGCGCCAGAGATTGCCGTTCTTGCCGATGATGACGCGGCGCCCGTCGGACTCTTCGCCCTCCTCGACGTTCGACGCGAGCCAGCGGTAGAGCCGGCGCGCGCGGTCGTCTTTCTTCGCGCCTTCGACGATGCGCCGTGCGATTCTCGCGATGCGCGGATCGACGGGCGTGCGCTCGTCGACGGCGACCGTCATCGCGCGCAGGGTCGACTCCGCCGACACGCCCCAGCCGATCTGCACGCTCGGCAAAAACTCGACGATGGGCGCGCTGAACGGCTCGACGGGGGCCGCGGGGCTCTTGTCGACGCGCCAGCGCCGCACGATGAGCCCGTTCATGCTCGAAACGACGGGGGGCGGCACCTCGTTGCGCGTTTCGATCTGCAAGGGACGCTCGGGGGGCGAGATCACGACGAACTCGCTCCTCGCGTACGCGATGTTCTCCTCCCGGAAGAACCAGCGCGGCCCGAGGTAGCGCGCGCCGTGCTCGCCGTCGCTCGGAGTCGACTCGATGCGCTCCGTCTCGATGTAGTCGCCGATCTCGAGGTGCGGCATCGTCACCGTCGGCTTGCCCCCGACGACCTCGGGCTCGAGCGTGCGCCCGTCTTTCTTGACGACCCGGAGCTTCAGGAACATGCCGCCGCGCAGCGGCTGCTCGGCCATTTCCGTGATGGCCTCGGCGCTCTGCACCCGGATGATCTGGTGATCGAGCAGGCGGCTCGAGCCGTCGCTCTTCACCCACACCGCCGAATAATCGAGCACGCGCGCCGCGGTGCCTTCGAGCGCCGTGCCGGAGCTCTCGTACTCCGCGATGACCTTCTCCGAGTTCATGCGGAACGGCTCGAGCTCGGTCGCGCCTTCGACGAGGGCTAGCGCGCTTTCGAGCCGATCCGTCGAAGCGCCGGCCTGCGTCGCCTCGACGATGGCGCGCACGAGGGCGTCTTTCTTGTTCGACGCGAGGTGGGCGTCCGCGAGCGCGAGACGCGGCTCCTCCTCCTTCTCGTCCTTCTCGATGGCGGCTTCGAGCCTCTTCCAGGTCTCGGCCTCGTTTCCGGCGCGAACCATCACGTCCGAAACGCGCTCGACGATGTCCTTGCGGTCGGGCCGGCGCTTGCCGAGTCGCCGGAGCTCGTCGAGGGCCACGACGTAGTCTGCGCGCGAGAGCGCGCGCACGACGCCCATTTCGCTGTCGGGATCGAGCTTCTTGATGCGCTCGACGAGTTCGTCGGCTTTCCTGCTTTCGCCTTCGCTGTCGAACACCGCCACGGCCTGCGCGAGCGCGCTCGGATCGTCCGGGAACCGTCGCGCGAGCTCGCGCACGGTGCGGCTGAGCTCGGGGCGCCAGCCGAGTTGTCCGTAGAGCCCGGAGAGCTGGCTCAGGACCGCGGGCACCTCGGGGAAGGCGTCGACGAGCTCGGCGATTTCGCGCGCGGCTTCGATGGGGCCGGTGCGCTCGGCTCGCGTGGCGGCGATGGTGAGGCGCGCCGCCCAGAGCTTCGGATCCTTTTGCGCCGCGCGCTCCATGAGCTCGCGAACGAGATCGCGCCGCTGGCCGTCGCCGAAGATCGGATCGCCCTCGACGAAATCCGCCGCGATCGCGAGCGCGGGGCCCGTCGCGAGCGCGGGATCTTTCACCAGCGGCTCGATCATGATCGACGCGACGTCGGCTTGATCGTCGAGCGAGGCGAGCCGGCTCGCCACGAGACGCACGAGGTCGTCGCCCGGATCGACGACGTTCCCGTTCCGTACCCAGGTTTCGAGCAGGTTCGCCGTGCGCACGCGCCGCGGTTTTTCGAGCACGTACGGGCGCGCTGCGTCGAGGCTGCCGGGCTTCCCGTAAGGCGTGCCGTCGGGGTTCAGCACGCGAAGAGAGCTCGACGCGGTGCCGAGCTTCGCGACGATGCGGTGCCGCCCGCGCCCGAGCTCGACGAGCACTCCGTAGCGCAGCCACGAGCCCCACTCGCCGACGTCACGCCGCAAGACGAGATGATCGTCCACCCAGAGAGCGAAGGCCGACTCCGCGGCGAGGATGACCTCGGACGGCTGATCGACGTCGATGAACGTTTCCGCGTACGCAATGCCGTCGCGCACGGGCTCGTCGGCGCTCACGGTGCAGCCCTCGGTCGACGTTTCGAGCACGTGCGGCGGATCGCCCATCTCGGGCTCGAGCGGCCAGCGCTCCGGCCACGTTCCGCCGAGCTCCGGCGGAAACGCCGTGAGCGCGTCGTGCGGACTGTTGCGCCCGAACGTGGCGGCCAGGCGGAGCGGCAACACGCAGCCGTGGAGCTCGGCCGTGAGCCGATCGGAATTTTCGAGCGCTTCGGCGTTCGCCTCGACGCCCCACCACTCGGCGAGCTCGATGCGCGCGCGCCAGCCGATACGGCCCGGCGACTTCAAGAGCCCCTCGACGCGCGGTTTCCAGCGCTTCCAGAGGCCCGGCGCGGCGTGGCGGAACCCCGTCGCCTCGTGCGCGGCGATCCACGCGAGGAGCGGCGCGCGCGGATCGTCGGAATCGCGCGCGTAGCGCACGACCTCCAGGTACTCGTCCGAGACGCGCTTCAGCCGGCCGTGGAGCGAGTCGTCGAACGCGCGCGCGAAGCTCGGCAAGAGACCGCGCGCCGAAAGCTTGTCGAGCCGGCCGCGCGCCTCGGCGGAACCCTTGGCGCTGCCGCCCGGCTGCACGAGCTCGGCGATGAGCCAGTTCGCGACGACGTTGCCGTCGTCGGACGAGCGCGCGCCGTCGCGCACCTCGGCGATGGGAACGCGCGCGGGGCGCACGCTCGCGCCGCCGCACCCCGAGGCGAGCGCGAGCGCGAAACACGAGACCAAGACACGGGCAAACCGCAAACCACGCGAACGCTCGAACATCGTCACTCGATCACCAACCTCACGCCGAGCGCGCGATCCGCCTCCGCGCAGAACTGCCGGAACGCCGGGTAGTCTTTGGGCGCGACGCGCGTCACCTTGAGCCCGAGACGGCTCTTCACGCTGATCTTGTCGGGCTGCTTTTCGACCGTCACCGAGTACCAGCCGAAGCGCGTGTCGCCCGTCACGGGCTCGGGCGCCGAAACGATCTTGGCGCCCGCCGGGAGCTCGACGGTGTAGTTGTCGCGGAGCTCGGCGAAAGCGACGATCGACACGTCTTGCTTGCGCTGCGAGAGCGAGGCGTAGGCCGACGTGAGCCGGAACGAGTTCGTGACGGCCATCGAAAGCTGCGAGCCTTCGCGGCGCGCGAAGGTCGGCGCCGTGCCTTCGACGTGCACGTGCACGGGCTCCTCCGTGTCGTCGAGATTCGAGGTCTGGATGCCCTGCGCGCCGGGCGCGATGACGAACCCGGGGAGCTCTCCGCCGAGGTCGTGGTTCATGCGCTCGCGGCGGGCGGACTCGGCCTGATACTGGCGGCGCCACTCGGCGGCGGTGTAGCCGGCCGTGCGATAGTCGAGCGTGAGCTTGGCCTCCCCGTTCTTCTGCACCCGCGCGCGCACGCTGCGCTCGACGAAGTTCTTGTCGGGCGGCGGCACCGGAATGGTCGTGATCTTCGTCTTGCCCTTGTCGACGTGCATGACGACCGCGCCGATATCCATGCGCGGAAGCTCGTAGATGCCCGTGTGCTCGGCCGTTCCGTCGAGGTAAAGGTCGAGCGAGGGGACGTACGCGATCGCGTGGTCGAACGGCGCGAAGCTCGCGATTTTCGTGTTGAAGGCGCCCTTCATCTGCGTCCGCACGACGACGAACGTCGCGGGGATGCCGAGCTCGTTCAGGAGCGTCACGATGACGGTCGCCTTGTCCTTACAGTCGCCCCAGCCGCGCGTGACGGTTTGGACGCAGCGCCGCGGCTTGTAACCGTAGATGCCGAACTCGAGCGCGACGTAGCGCGTGTTGCGCGTGACCCACTCGTAGACGGCCTTCACCTTGTCGAGGTCGGTCTTCTTGTCCTTGGTGATCTTCTGCGCGAGCGCGCGCGTCTCGTCGTCGAGGTCGAACTGATCTTTGACGAGCCCCCAGTACCAGCGGCCGAGATCGTCCCACGATTTGTAGGTCGAAGCGTGTACGAAGCCGAACACTTCCGAGCCGGGCGGCATGCCGGGCTCGGGATCGAGCCCCGCGATCTTCTTCGCGAAGAAGCGGTGGATGCGCTGCGTCGCCGTTTCGGCGGTGCTCTGCTCGAGGCCCGGCACGGTCGCGTCGAAGTACACGGTGCGCGTCTTCGGTGTCGCGAGCACGTACTCCACGTTCGCAGCGGGATCGCTGTCCTCGAGGAAAACCATGTCGCCGAAGTAGTCGTTGAACTCGTTTCGCGGCGTCACGTCGTCGATGCGGTACCGGAGCTCGACGACATCGCCGGCTTCGAGCCGCGGGAACTGGACGTAGAAGGCGCGCTGCGACGTGTACATGGCGATCGAGGGGTCGTCGACCGGGCCTTCACCCCATTCGATCGCTTCGTCGATGCGCCCGTTGCCGCGATACACGCGCGCGCCGCGGAGCTGCACCACCTGCTGATCGGCCTCGTACGCGAAGCCGTACTGGCGCGCGTTCGCCGCCGCGGCGTCGGTGAGCGGCTGAAAGACGATCTGGCGGTACTGACTCGAGAGGCCGTTGTCGAACACGGTGGAGACCGTGAGATCGCGCAGCGTGCGGCGATTTTCGCCGCGGGACGGGCCGTGACGCAGCGGCAGGAAGCGTTCGGGCGCCCAGGCGTACGCTTCGTCGGGCCGGGGCTGCTTGGGCTCGAGGAACTCGACGTACTCGCGCACGCTCTTTTCCTGCGGCCGGATGCGCAACACCTCGCGCAGGAGCCCGATCGCGAGGTCGGTCTTGCCGAGCGAACCGTAGAGCTCGGCGAGCGTGCGCAGCGTTCCCACGTCTTCCGGCGCCAGGTCGAGCGCGCGCTTGTACGTCGCGACGGCGCGCTCGTGCTCGCCGAGGGCTCGGTAGGCGCGCGCCGTCGCGCCGAGCGCCCAGAGGTCACCCGGGTGCGACCCGAGCAAGCGTTCGGCCCAATGCTCGGCCGCCGGCTTGTCGCGCCGGGCGATCGAGAGCTCGAGCATCTGGCCGAGGAACCCGCCGTCGTCGAAGCGGAGGCTCGAGTAGCGTGTCTCGGCTTCGACCGCTTCCGTGGTGCGGCCGAGCGCGCGGAGCTCCGACGCGTAGAGGTTCAGGAGATTGACGGAGCGCGGATTGCGCGCGAGCGCGCTCTCGAGCGTCGCGAGCGCCGTCCGCGGCAGGCCCGCCATGTTGTAGAGCTCCACCCGTCCCTGGAGCGCCATCACGTCGTCCGGATGGCTCGCAAGCACGCGATCGAAGAGCGGAAATGCCTCTTGGAACCCGGGGCTCTGCCGGCGCTGCATGGCGCGGGCGAGCAGCACGTCGCGGCTCGGCGTTCCCTTTTCGAGCGCCTCGGCCTTCTTGATCCATTCGCCACGCTGGTTGTTGTCTTCGGCGAGCGACGCCGCGAGCAGGTAGCGGCGCACCGTCGGCTGCTTGTCCGCGGCGCGGCGGGCGAGATCGCGCGCGAGGTGTTCGGCGGGATCGTCGCCGTCGGTTTCGCGAAGGTACGTCGCGTGCGCCTCGAGGTCGGCCGCGCTCGCGTCCTTTTTGCTCGTGAGGCGATCGAAGATTTGCGCAGGACCTTGGACGCCCCCGGCCTTTGCGGGAGGCGGCTTCCTCGCCCTCGGCGCTGCTTCCTTCGTACCGGCCTGCTTCGGCGGGGTTTTCGTCGTCGCGGTCGGTTTCGCGCCGGCTTTCGCAGGCGTCGCTTTCTTTTCGCCGAGCAACCGAGCGGCGAGCTCCGCGGCGGGCGCGCTCGCTGCGAGATCGTTGGTGAATTCGAGATTCGGGTCGGGGTCGCCGCGCTCGTCGGCGAGGCGCACCGAGAGCACGGGCGCTTCTTCGTCCCCGCAGACTTTGACGGTGAGCGCGTTCATCCCGCTTTCGAGGCTGACCGTGGCGGCGTAGCGATCGAAATCGTGACCGGAGTACACGGTGGACTCGAGCACCTCGGTGCCGTTCCAGAACGCCTTGAACGCGCCGCCCGTCCCGATCCAGACGCTCGCCTTGCGCGGCGCGCGGGTTCCGGCCTTCGCCTTCACGAACGTCGTCGCGTACGCGCAGATTTTCTGCTCGGGGCGCAGGAGTGAGGCGAAATTGACGAAACCGTGCGGAAATTCACGCGGCACGACGCGCCAGCGCACGGGCCGCTCTTTTCCGGATTCGGCCGCGCCCGGCACGATGGGTTTCGTGAATTCGAGCTCCGGCGCGAAGGGCTGGTCGAGACCCGTCTTGCCTTCGTTGTCGAAGGGACCGATGACCGCCCAGCGCTCGACGTAGCCGAGATCCGCGATGCGAGTGCGCGCCGTGCGAAGGTCGCCGCGGCGCACGCGCGCCATCGCCGAGAGCACCCCGGCGTACGCTCGAGGCCCCGCGCCGAGCTTCGGGTTCGTCGCGGCTTGATTCAAGAGCTCTTCGACGGCGCTCGGATCGGCGCGATCCCAGCTCGCCCAGAGCCGGCGGAGCGACGCGTACGCCTCGACGCCACGCGCCCGATCGAGCTCGGCGACTCGCCGAGCGACGTCGGGGTGCAGGTGGCCGACGCTGCCGGCCGGTTCTTCTCCTACGGGCGCGCTCGCAGCGAGCCCCGTGAGCGTGAATGCGAACAGAAGCGAACGGACGTTCACGTGTGGGCTCCGACCGTAGCCCCGCCGCACCTCGAGCGCACATCAATAGCGAACCGCGGCAAGGCCCCTACATCGGCCCCGCGGGCCGGATCCCGGCCTTCCTTCAAGCCTCTTGTTTGCCCTTGGGGGGTCAGATAGAACGGTTCTCCCCGAGAAAGAGTGAACCCGAGCTGAAACTGCTGCGCGGCGTCCCTGGCAGGGTACGCGGGTTCCGGAGGCGTGATGGTCAACCCCCAGATGGTGATGTACGAGGAGGAGTTCAACCAGATCCAGACGGTCGTGGACCGCCTGGTCCGGGAAGCGAACGCCAAAGTCGTCTTCATCGTCGACAAGAACGGCCAGCTCATCGCCGCGAGCGGCGAGGTCGAGAACATCGACACCACCTCGCTCGCCTCGCTCACCGCCGGCAACATCGCCGCGACCGGTGGCATCGCCAAGCTCCTCCGCGAGAATGAGTTCGCGACTCAGTTCCACGAGGGCGAAAAGGCGAACATCCACATCCAGCTCGTCGGCAACCGGGTGATCCTGGTCGTCATCTTCGACTCGAAGTCGAGCCTCGGTCTCGTACGCCTCAGGGTGCGCAAGGCCAGTGACGAGCTGAACCGCATCTTCGAAGCGCTCCTGAGCAAGGTGCAGGAGCCGGGCGGCGATTCGCCGTTCGCCGAGATCACCGACGAGGACATCGACAATCTGTTCAATGACTGAGGAACCCGGGCGATGAGCTTCATCAACTACATGGCCCGGGAGATCAACTGCAAGATCGTCTATTACGGTCCCGGGCTCTGCGGAAAGACGACGAACCTCCAGTACATCTACGAGCGCACGAACCCCGAAGCGAAAGGCAAGATGATCAGCCTCGCGACGGAGACGGAACGCACGCTCTTTTTCGACTTCCTCCCGCTCTCGCTCGGCGAGATCCGCGGCTTCAAGACGCGCTTCCACCTCTACACGGTGCCGGGGCAGGTCTTCTACGACGCGAGCCGCAAGCTCATCTTGAAGGGCGTGGACGGCGTCATCTTCGTCGCCGACTCGCAGATCGAGCGCCTCGAGGCGAACCAGGAAAGCGTCGAGAACCTGCGCACGAACCTCGCCGAGCAGGGTTACTCCCTCGAGAAGATTCCGTACGTCATCCAGTACAACAAGCGCGATCTCCCGAACGTCGTTCCGGTCGAGGAGCTGCGTCCGCTCGTGAACCCGATGAACGTGCCCGATTTCGAAGCGAACGCTCGCGCGGGCGTCGGCGTCTTCGATACGCTCAAAGCCGTGTCGAAGCTCGTTTTGAACGAGCTCAAGCGCGGCGGCTGACGCCGAACGGAAGCGGCGCGTGACGTTCGCCCGCCGAGACAAAGCGCGCGAACGAAAGCCGCTCACCGCGCGAGAGCTCGAAGACGCGGCGCTCCGCTATCTGAATCGCTTCGACTGCTCGGTCGACAAGCTCCGCAAGCACTTGCGCGGGCTCGTTCGCAGGCGCGGGGGCGATGCGGCGCTCGGCGAGCACATCGAAATGCTGCTCGAACGCTACCGCGCATCGGGGCTCGTCAACGACGAGCGATTCGCCGGCAACCTGACGGAGCGGTTGCAGAGTCGCGGTGCGTCGCGGCGCATGGTCGTGCAGAAGCTGCGCCTCCGCGGCGTCGCGCGCGACGTGGCGGAAGCGGCCGCGCGCTCGTCACCGGCGTCCGAGCTCGAAGCAGCGCGTGCCTATGCTCGACGCCGGCGCCTCGGCCCCCATCGTCCCGAAGCGGAGCGGGCCGCGAACCGGCACCGGGATCTCGCCGCGCTCGCGCGCCAGGGCTTCGATCACGACACGGCGAGCCGGGCTCTCGGGTACGGTGCCGACGAGGACTTCTGAAACGAGCGAGCGGGGACGCGAGGCCCCTCGGCGAAGGCGCCGTTCACGCGAGCAGGTCCTCGACGACGGCGGCCGTTTCGCCCGTGCCCGTGAGCTTCTGGTCGAGGCCGGCGTGGCGGAACGTGAGGAGGCGATGGTCGAAGCCGAACTGGTGCAAGATCGTGGCGTGGAGGTCGGCGAGCGGGACCGAGCCGCTCACGACGTTGTACCCGAAGTCGTCCGTTTCGCCGTGGACGATGCCGGGCCTGATGCCGCCGCCGGCGAGCCACATGGTGAAACACCGCGGGTGGTGATCGCGGCCGTAGTCGTCGCGGGTGAGAGGCCCTTGGCAGAACACGGTGCGTCCGAATTCGCCGCCCCACACGACCAACGTGTCGTCGAGGAGGCCCCGCTGCTTGAGGTCGGTGACGAGCCCGTAGCACGCCTGGTCCATGTCGCGGCACTGGTCGACGTGGTTCGACGGCAGCCCGACGTGTGCGTCCCAGCCGCGCTGGTAGATCTGAACGAAGCGCACGCCCTGCTCCATCATCTTCCGGGCGAGCACGCAGTTGTGGGCGAAGGTTCCCGGTGTGGTCGCGTCGGGCCCGTAGAGGTCGAGCGTCGCGGGAGATTCGACCGACAAATCGACGAGCGCCGGCACCGAGCTCTGCATCCGGAAAGCGAGCTCGTACTGAGCCGTACGCTCGGCAGCCGATGGATCGGCGTTTCGTCTCGAGGCCTCGGCGTTCAATGCACCGACGGCGTCGAGCATCCGGCGCCTGACCGTGACGTCGATGCCCGGCGGATTCGGGAGGTAGAGCACCGGGTCTCCGCTCGAGCGGATGGACACGGCAGCATGCCTCGCCGGGAGAAAGCCGCTGCCCCAGAGACTGCCCGTCAGCGCCTGCGCGTCGCCAGAGCGGGACATGCGCGACGTCATGACCGCGAACGAGGGCACGTTCTGGTCGATGTCGTCGAGCCCGAACGACAGCCAGGCACCGACCGAGGGCTTGCCGGGCAACGCATTGCCGGTGTTCATCGCGAGAATGGCGGGGTCGTGATTCACCGACTCCGTGTTCACCGTCTTCACGATCGCGATGTCGTCGACGATGCGAGCGGTGTACGGCAAGAGCTCGCTCACCCAAGCTCCCGATTGGCCGGCGCGCGAGAAGGCGAACCGGCTCGGCGCGATCGGGAAGCGCGTTTGATAAGCCGCTTGCGCCAACCGCTGGCCCTGACGCACGGACTCCGGGAGATCCTGGTCGTAGCGGTCGGCGAGCTCGGGCTTGTAATCGAAGAGATCGAGCTGCGAGGGCGCGCCCGCCATGAACAACCAAATTGCTCGCTTCGCCTTCGGTGGGAAATGGACGCCTGCCCTCGCGACCCCGGAGTCCGCGAGGAGCCACGTCGTGGCCAGACCGGCGAGCCCCGGTAACGCGCGCGTGAGGAAGCGCCGACGTTCGGTACTCGCCGGAGGAACACCCTGGAACGTCATTTCGACAGCGCCTCATCGAGGTTCAGCACGGTGCTCGCGATCACGGTCCAGGCGGCGAGCTCCGGTTCGGAGAGCGTGACATCGGGCAACGATTCACCCACGTGGACGAGCTCGTTCGCGAGCGCCGGTTCAGCGGCATACTTCGCGACCACGTCCGTCAGGGCGCTGCTCAGCACGGCGAGCTCTTCGGGCGTGAACGGCCGGCTCAGCACGCGCTCCGCGATGTGCTGAAGGCGCGTGTTCGGGTCCTTGGTGCTCGACATGGCGCCTTCGGCCAGGCGTCGTGCCGCTTCCACGAACTGAGGGTCGTTCATCACGACGAGAGCCTGAAGCGGTGTGTTGGTGCGCTCGCGCTGAGCGACGGCTTCCTCGCGAGCGGGCGCGTCGAAAAGCTGCAGCGAGGGAGGCGGCGCCTGGCGCTTCCAGAACGTGTACACGCTCCTTCGGTACAGATCCTCGCCGGAATCTTGGACGTAAGTTCGCGTGTCGCTCCAATCGACGCTGACTTCTTCCCAGATTCCGGCTGGCTGATACGGCTTCACGCTCGCCCCTCCGACGCGCGTGACCAAGAGGCCGCTCGCGAGCAGCGCCTGATCCCGGATCATCTCGCCATCGAGGCGGAACCGCGGGCCGCGCGACAGCCATCGATTCTCCGGGTCGCGCTCGAGCGCCGCCGGCGTCGGAGCGCTCGCCTGGCGATAAGCGGCGGAAGTGACGAGCAGGCGGAACAGCGCTTTCACGTCCCACCCCGACTCGCGAAATTCAACGGCGAGCCAGTCGAGGAGCTCAGGGTGAGTGGGAGCTTCGCCCGTCGTTCCGAAGTCGTGCGCGGTCCGCACGAGGCCGAGCCCGAAGAGCTGGGCCCAAAACCGATTGACCACCACCCGACTCGTCAGCGGTTGCTCCGCGCTCACGAGCCACCGAGCTAGCCCGAGCCGGTTCGCCGGTGCACTGTCCGGCAATGACGGCAAGAAACCGGGCACTCTTGCCGTCACCCGCTCCCCCGGGCGATCGTACTGACCGCGCTCGAGCACGTGGGCGAACGGCTCATCGGCCTTCTCCTCGGCGACGAGGCTCGGCGTCATGTCGGGTGGGACCAGCACGACGGGAGGCGTGTCGGGGATACCGAAGTCGTTGATGGGTTCGTCGAGATTGCGGAAAAACGCGGTGAGAGCGTAGAAGTCGCGCTGCGTGACCGGATCGAACTTGTGGTCGTGGCACGCGGCGCAGCCCGTCGTGAGCCCGAGCCAAACGAGGCTCAACGCTTCGGTGCGGTCCTTGGCGTACGTGGCCGCGAACTCGGCTTCGACGAGGCCTCCTTCGCTCGTGCTCATCGAGCTTCTGACGAAGCCGGTCGCGACACGCTGGTCGAGGGTCGCTTCAGGCAAGAGATCCCCCGCGATCTGCTCGATCGTGAAACGGTCGAACGGTACGTCGTCGTTGAACGCGCGGATCACATAGTCGCGATAGGGCCAGATGCTCCGAGACCCGTCGGTGTGGTAGCCCGTCGTGTCGGCGTAGCGAACGTTGTCGAGCCAGTAGCGCGCGCGGTGCTCGCCATAGGCGGGGTTCGCGAGCAACCGGTCGACGACACGTTCGTACGCGCCGGGCTCCGTGTCGGCGACGAACGCAGCGATCTCGCCGGGCGTGGGCGGGAGGCCCGTGAGGTCGAACGTCACTCGACGCAGCAAGGCGTGTGCGCTCGCCGGTGGGTTCGGAGCGAGCCCGTTCGCTTCGAGCGCGGAGAGCACGAACGCGTCGACGGGGTTCACGATCCAGCGCGAGTCTCCGACGGTCGGCGGCGTCGGCCTGACGGGTGCCGCGAAGGACCAATGGGCTGCGAACGGCGCTCCCTGCAAGATCCAGCGCTCGATGAGCCGCACGTCTTCCGGAGCGAGCGCCTCCGATTCGGGCGGAGGCATGCGCGTTTCGTCGTCCGCCGACGTGACGCGCTGAAAGAGAGCGCTGTTCGCTGGATCGCCCGGGATCACGACCGGAGGCCGCCCGTCGGGGCGCTCGGCGAACATGTCGACGCCGTCGTCGAGACGGAGCTTGCCGTAGCGCGTGTTCGGATCCGCTCCGTGACAGCTCAGACAGTGCTCGACGAGGATCGGACGGATCGACCGAGCGAAGTCGACCGGCGCGCCCGGATCGATCGCACCGTTGCCGCCGGTCGGCTGCGCGCCTGCGCCCCCGCCGCCGGTCGGCTGCGCGCCTGCGCCCCCGCCGCCGAGTGCCGAGAACGATGTTCCGCCGCTGTTCGGCACCGGCGCGTCCTCACGGGGTGGAAGTCCGACGAGCGACGCCTCGCATCCGCCGAGGAACAGCGCAAGGCACCCGACCCGGCGAGCGCCATATCGCAGCATCTTTCTCATGCCACGCTCCACCACACACCAGGAACTAGGTTACACCCGAACCGGGCGGGCGGTCACGAGGCGTGCCCGCCGCGGCCGCCGTGCGCTCACGATCTGCGTTAAGAATTCGAAGGCGGCGCCGGCGTGGGCGTGTTCGACACGCCAACAACCGTGCCGAAGCTCGCTCGCCCGCAAGCGCTCGGGCGATCCGGCGCTCGCTCGGACCACTCGCAGCGTTGACCCGCTTGAAGCAGCTCGTCGCGTCCGACTTGCAGCTCAGCGACCTCGAATCATGCCGACGCGCTGGTTCGAGGTCGACTTCGGCGTGGGCTACTCCTATGCGATCTTCTTCGGGTCGTCGCCGAGCGCCGAGAGCTCACCCTTCGCGGACAATCAGCTCGGGCTCATGCTGTTCTTCCTGCGCCCGGGCGCTCGTTTCTTCATCGTGGACCACACGGCGGTCGAGCTCCACGAAGCTTCCCTTGTGCGAGGAGACGGCTGTAAAAACCTTGGACCGGTCCGAGGTTCAAGGCTTGGACAAATGGTTCAGTTCTGCCCATCCGGTCCAGATGAATTCGACCCCGACGCAAAGCAGGATGAAGGCGAGTAGCCGCGTCATCACGAGCGTGCCGACCTCCCCGAGCTTTCCGAGCAGGGCCGCGGCGTGCCGGAAGACGAAGTAGAGAACCACGGCGGTCACCGCGGCGCCCACGGCGGCTACGGCGGAGCCCACCACATAGAGCGCGGGTTTCTCCGGAAGTTTGGCGCCCAACGTGATGGAAGCCGCGATGGTGCCGGGACCCGTCGTCAGCGGAAACGTGATCGGAAAGAAGCTCCGTTGCATGATCTCCGCGTTCGACAGGCTGCCCGTACGTTCCGACGCCGCAGCCTTCACCTTGTCGTTCTCGTCGGCATGGATCATTCGCCAGCCCGTCGAGGCGACCAAGAGCCCGCCGCCGATACGCACGATGGGCAGCGAGATGCCGAAAAAATCCAGCACGTACGTTCCGATCAGCATGGCAGAGACCATGACGACCCAGCTGTTCAATGCAACCTGACGGGCGAGCCGCTTCGACACCACGCGATCGCCTCCCGCGGTACCGACGAACACGGGCGCGGTGCTCAAGGGATTGATGATCGGCAGCAGCGTCACGGGGACCAATGCCAGAGCCTTGAGTGCCGGAAAGAGGTACTCCACCGGCGCGATCATAGCCCGGCCCCATCCCCAAGCGCGGCGTCACGCTCCGGGATGCGCTCGATCGAGCACTCGACGGGGCGACCGAACGCGTGGTTACAGCGCGTGAAGGAAGAAGACGCCGTTGGCGCCTGCCGCGCCCGGGAGCCCGAAACCGAACCCGCTCCTCACGTATCGGATAGCGCTTTTCGAGACGAAGATCGAAGTTCTCACCGGCGAAGCACTCGTCCCACACGCCGTCGCCGGACGACGAGCCCGGCGAGCAGTGCGAGACCGAGCAACGACGCTCCGGTATGGCGTGAGCGCCGTGCGGGCACTTTGCAGCCGCAGCCCGCGTCGTCGTCGGCGACGGCTTTCGGTGGCGTTCCGGTCGTTCCGGCGCCGCCGAGCGCACCGCTCGAACCGCCGTTCGAGCTTGCGCCGCTCGAGCCTCCCGTTCCGACGCCGCCACCGCCGGACGCGCCGCCTGCGCCGGACGTGCCGCCGGTTTCGTCGCCGCCCGCGTTTCCCTCGCCGCCCGCACCGCCTTCGTCGAACCCACCGGCGCCCGACGCAGTACCGGCCGCA
The DNA here is from genome assembly GCA_036374535.1 of Polyangiaceae bacterium. Lineage (GTDB taxonomy): Bacteria > Myxococcota_A > Polyangia > Polyangiales > Polyangiaceae > PMG-095. The sequence goes on along the minus strand of DASUTR010000506.1, from coordinate 7,021 downwards.
CCGCTCGTGGAGCCGCCGTTGGTCGCGCCGCCGCTGGTCGCGCCGCCGTTGGTCGCGCCGCCGTTCGGTGGCATGCCGCCCGCGCTCGGCGTGCCGCCCGTTCCGGCGCCGATCGTTCCGGAAGCGCCCCCGTTCGTCACCCCGCCGGCGCCGGCGCTCGTGACACCGCCGACGCCTGTGGTTCCGGCGGTTCCACTGCCGCCTGAGCCGCCCGAGCCGCCGCCCGTTGCGCCCGCACTCCCTGCCGCGCCGCTCATGCCGCCGCGACCGGCCACGCCGCCTGCGCCCGCCATACCGCCCATGCCGCCCATGCCGCCCATCCCGCCCGGAACGACCGGAACTTCGCGGAAGTATGCGAGCTCACTGCCCCACGTGTTCTCACCCGAAAGGTGCGAGTAGGTGACGAGCACGCGGCCGTTCGTCGGGTTCGCGCTGAGCCACGCGTCGCGGCTGTCACCGCGCGTCGAGAAGAACGACTGGAGCGGACCCGAATAGCTCTGCGCGACCCCGAGCGTGATCGCCGTCGTGGTGCCGCTGCCCGTGCTTCCGGGTCCGTAAACGACGACGGCGTAGCTGCCGTTCGTCGTCATGCGGGGCGTGCCCAACGAGTACTGATTCGTCGCGGTGAAGTACTTCTTTTCGACGACTTGATTGTCGCGATCGATGACCGCGTAACCCAAGCGATAGCCCGATTGCGTGCCCTCCCAGGCGAGTGCCGTGTGGTCGCCCTGCTGCGCGATCGCGACCTCGCCGGCGCCCGAGTCGGTGTTCGAAACGGTCGTGTCGGCGCCGAGCGTGCCGTTCGGCGCCATGCGGCGCACGTGAATCTGGCCGCTCACGCTCCAGGCGATGACGTAGCTCGCGCCGTCGAACGTCACGTTCGGCGCCGAGCGGCTCGTCGAGCCGACCGAAACGGGAATGCCCGCGATGTCCGCGGCGGGAATGACGCCGTCGATGCCGACGCGCGCGGCGTAGACCCCGCGCTGCGAGCTCGTGCCGCGGAGGTCCCGCCACACGACGAGGTACTGCCCGTCGCCGCCGGCGACTCTCGGCGCGCTCTGTTCGGCCGCGGCCGACGAGACGGAGATGGGCGTCGCATCGAGGACGCTCGCGTTTTCACGGACGCGCGCCGCGTAAATGTTGCGATCGCTCGCTCCCGCGCGAAGATCGTCCCACGCGACGAGGTACACGCCGTCCGTGTAGCCGGCGCTCGTGCCCGTGACGCTGCCCGCGACCACGGTGTTCGTGAGGTAGAGCGGCGGATCGTCGAGCACTTGACCCGACGTGCCGACGCGCGTCGCGAGCACGTCACGCGTGTCGCCCGCGGTCGCGTTTTCGGCCCAGGCGACGAAATGCTGCTGATTTCCGTAGGTAATCGACGGGCTCTCTTGAGGGAGAGCGCGCGCCGAAACGAGCGACGAACCGGTTTGCCAGAAGCTTCCCGGTACGCGCGTGCGGCCCCGGACGCGATTGCCGGAGATGAACGCCGCGCTCACGGTCGAACCGTCGAACGCGATGTCGATGCCGGGGTTCAGGTAGGTGTTGTTCGTCCCGATGTTTTCCCCGGGCGACCCGAGCACCGCGGCCGTCGGCGTGAACGAAAGCCCCAGGTAATCGCTGTACGTTCCCGTTTGCCAAACCGGGAACAAGAGGTTCCCGCCGTACACGAGCCCCATGTCGGGTCGCTGGAACGAGGGGACCGTGTAGACGAGGCTCGTCGCGGTCGTCGTCTGGAACGTCGCCGGATTCACTGCGAAGACGAGCACGTCGTAGCTCGCGGCAGCCGCGAGGAAGAGCTGGCCGTTGCCCGTCGCGATGCGCTGGTGCTCGGGGTTCGCGAGGAGCGCGTTGTGGCCCGTGACGGCTTGTCCGCCGACGGGCGTCACGTCGCCCGTGTTACTCACCCGAGCGACGAGAAATTGATACACGGACGCCGGATCGGCGTCGTCCCACGTCACGTAGAAATCGCTCCCGAGCGCCGCGGCGTTCGGCTCCGTCTGCGCGTTCGGCCGATTCGTCACGAGGATCCCCTGCGGCTCGAGCAGCTCGCGCGTTGCCGGATTCAGGCGCGCCGCGTACACGTCGGCCGGCCCCTGCGCGCGCGTGTCCTCCCACACGACGAGCACGTGCTGCCCGTTGTACGCCAGGCGAGGTCGCGTCTGATTGCCGACCGCGTTCGAAACGACGAACCCGCCGGGGTCGAGCACCGTGCCGTTCGGCGCGACGCGCGCGGCGTAGACGTCCGTGCCGGTGGTCGCATTGTTGCGCTGGTCCTGCCAGGCGACGAAGTAGTTCCCACCCGCGTAGACGACCGCCGGATTCTGCTGCGCCGTACTCGTGCGCGCGAGCCAAAAGCCGCTCCCGTCGAGGGGCGCGTTCGCGGAGCTCAGCCGCCCGCAGAGGATCCGATCGACGCCGGCGCGGCTGTCGTGCCATGCGACGAGGTAACCGTTGCCGCTGCCCGCGATGGCGGGCTCGCGTTCCGACGCGGATCCGTAAGCACCGAGCAGGGGCGCGGAGACGGGCGTTTCGGGAATTTGGGCGCGCGCAGGCGGCGACACCGCAAACAGAGCCGAAGAAAGAACGAGCGAGACACCGAAACGTGAAGCAGTCACCGCGCCTCCCGAGGCAAGAGGACCATCTTACACGAGTCTTGCCGTAGGAAGGCAGGGCGAAGCAACGAGCGCGTGAGCGAGCGAACGTCGCGCCTTTAAAGTCCAACGCGGAACGGGTCCATCCCGTTCCGCGCGTGACTTTTCTCGGCCTACTCAGCGAAAATCAAGCGCTCCGCCGCCGGCGCACGAGCCCGAGCGCGGCCAGCCCGGCGACGCACCACAACGCCGCGCCGCTCGACGACGCGGGAGAGAAGCTACAGCTCACCGTTTCGGTGTCGCCGTCGCCGTCCGTATCGATTTCCGTGTCGATGTCGACGTCGATGTCGACGCGAACCGAGAGCTCGGCGGAGAGCTCGGCGGCGCAGGCGTCGAGGTCCGAAGCGTTGAGGAATTGGCCGTTGCAGAAGATGGCGCCGCCCTTGTCTTCACAGCTCGTCGTGCAGCGCTCGCGAATCGTCGTCTGGCAGTTTTCCCACTGCGTCGTCTGGCAGTCGACCTGACAGGTGGTCGTCGCCTCGCTCGTGCACTGACCGTCGCAGGCCGTCGTGCACTTTTCCTCGCACACCACCTCTTGGTCGTCGTCGTTGCAGCGTTCCTTGCACTTCTTGTTGCAGGTGTAAGGACAGGCCTTGGCGCAGCACGCGGGATTGGCCGCGTTCTCGCAACGCGCGTCGCAATCGGCCATGCAATTGTCCTTGCAGATTCGCTCCGAGCTCGGCGCTTCGGGCGCGACCGTGCACTGCTCGACGCACACCGGGCTGCACGTCTCGGTGCACTCTACGCTCGCGGTCGCGTTGCACTCCGTTTCGCACGACGTGTAGAGCTCGGCCGTGCACGACTCCTCGACGGAAACGACCTCGCACGTCTCTTTGCAGTCTTGATCGCGGCGGAACTCGCAGGTCGAGCTCGCTTCCAGCCAGATGTGCCCGCAGCTTTCGAGCTCGCCCGCGAGCGCGGGTGTCGGCAGCGCGAGAATGCCGGCGAGCGGCACGGATCCCAGCAATAACGGTGAAAGAAATCGTTTCATGGAGTGCTTCCTTGTGAGTGGCGCGACTCGAAGCGCGGCCTGACGAAGCACGGAGTGCAGACTTCATTCCATGTCGCTCGTTGCCTCAGTTGCCGAGAAAAATGGCGAAAACCTGACGATCGACGCACGAAGACGCACATGCCATCGCGTCACACGCTGCGACCGACTGCCACGCTTTTGCCCGAGGCAGGCTGGCGTTCAGCGCGCCCAGGGATCGACGAGCAGGCGCAAGCGCTCACTCGCTCCGCGCGGCGCCCTTCGCTGCCAAGGGTCTACGACCTCGACCATTGGCTCGGACCACGAGGGCGAACGCGCGCGCGCCGAACTCTGGAGCGACGGAGTTTCGGTCGCGGCGAACGACGGCCCCCACGGATCCTCGATGCCGGTCTTGTCGTCGAGTCCGGATGCCACCGTGGGAACGAAAGCCGGCGCGGCTTTGGCCGTGGCTTCGACGTGGTTCGGCGCGCGCGACCGCTCGACGACGGGCGCTTTAGTCTCGAGCGCGGCTCGAGCCCACGGATCCACGATCTCCGGGTCGCCGGCGGGCTCGGCAGGCGGCGCTTCGGAACCGAACCACGAGTCCGTGTCGCTCGACGAACGGTTCCAAGGATCGACGATCGCAACGGGTTCGGCGAGCGCGACACTGCCCGCCCCGAGAGCGATGGCGAGTGGCGTCAGCGCGAAAAGCCGCACCCTTTCAGCATAGTTCGCTCGACCCGCCGCGCAACCCGAGCGCTCGCTCGCTACTTCTTCAGGCCCTGGCGGCGCCTTCGGTTCTTGGCTTTCACCTTTGCGCGATGGCGGACGGAGCGCTTTCGGTTGGTCTTTCGCGGCTTTCGCTTGCGGGTGACGAGGTACATGGCGACGGCGTTTTAGTGGATCGCTCGGCGACGGGCCGCACCTTTTTTCGTTCGACGCGAAATTGACGTGTTTCGCGCGCGTTTTTCGGAGCCCGGGGCGCACTCGGAACACGATCCGGCGGCGTTCGGCGGCCGCTCCTTCCGCGTGCTACGAAGGTCCGCGTTCCACGTTCCGGAGGAGTGGCCGAGTGGTCTAAGGCAGCTGATTTGAAATCAGCCGTACTCGTAAGGGTACCGTGGGTTCGAATCCTACCTCCTCCGCCCATCAGTCCCGCTCCGAGGGCGGCGCGTCCGAAAGGCGCTCCTGGACCTTTCGCTTCCGCGTGTGGCGCACCTCGGCCTCCTCGATCGAGTGGGACTTGGTCGCGTCGCCGTCTCGTTTCGCCATGCGTGCGAGCTTCCGGTAGTGGGCGTGCAGCGCGTCGAGCTCGCGCTCGGAGAGATCTTCGACGTCGATGAGTCGGTTGCTCGCACCTTGAATGGCGGCGACGATCTCGTTCAGCTTGAGAGCGACGGCTTTGGCGTCCTTGTTCTGGGCGCGCTGGATCAAGAACACCATCAAGAACGTGACGATCGTCGTGCCGGTGTTGATGACGAGTTGCCACGTGTCCGAATAGCCGAAGATAGGACCCGTCGCGGCCCAGACCACGATCACGCCGAGCGCGACGATGAACGCCGGCGTGCTGCCCGTCGCCGTCGTCACGCTGCGCGAAAAGTGTTCGAAGACGTTGTTGTGTTTGACCATGGAAGCTCCGAGTTCGAGCGCACGCCGGTAATCGAGGCGCGCGGCCCCGTCCGACCGTAGCGTCGAAGCTCTCCGCGCGGCCACTGCCCCGAGCTTCCCTCCGTTGCTGCGAAGCATTCCGCCTCCGTGTGACGCCGCGGAGCCGAGACGGGCGTGACTTTTTCGCGGCACGCGCCTCTCGCGCCGCGAAGCTCTTGGCACATGCCTTGCTCACATCCGCCGCGCGCGCCGGAGCAGCGCGCGTGAAGAAAGGCGTGACTCGGTATGGCCATCTCGAATCGGTTCCGGCGTTGGATCGTTCCCGGGCTCTTCGGCGGCAGCGTGTTCATTTCCGCGGCGAGCGCGTGCTCGGACGACGGCGATGACGGAGACGACGACGGCGGCGCCGAAGCGGGAAGCGGCACGGGAGCGCGCGGCGGCGCGTCGGGGCAGGGCGGCTCGGCCGGTTCGCGCGGCGGCAGCGCGGGCGCCGCGGGGCGCGCCGGTGAGCCAGGCGAAGGCGGCGCTCCGGGCGGAGGTGGCGCTCCGGGCGGAGGCGGCGACGACGCCGGCGGCGCCGGCGGTGGACCGAGCGTGTTTCGGCCCGAGCTTCGCCCCTTCACCGAGGAGCGCTTCGCGGGGCTCGAGGTCGCCGAGGGTTTCCGCATCGACGTGTACGCAGCGAACCTGCAGCACGCGCGCATGCTCGGTGTTCACGCCGAGCACGTGTACCTCACGCGTCCGATGCAGGGTGACGTGCTGCGTCTCGTCGACGCCGACGAGGACGGCGTCGCGGAAACGACGGCGACGGCCGCGGCGGGATTCCCGATGGTCCACGGCATCGCGTTCGACGCCGATACCGTGTACCTCGCGACCGACAAGCGCGTCATCCGCGGGAGCATCGACGCCGAAGGCAACTTCACGGGCCTCACGGACATCATCGACGACCTGCCCGACGGCGGGCAGCATCCGCTTCGCACGCTCGGGATCGGGACGGATTCGATGCTCTACATTTCCGTGGGCTCGAGCTGCGATGCGTGCCCGGAAACCAACCCCGAGCACGCGACGATGCTGCGCGCGGCCCTCGACGGTTCGACGCGCACCATTTTCGCGAGCGGTCTCCGCAACACTATCGGCTTCGATTGGCACCCCGACACCGGCGCTCTCTGGGGCATGGATCACGGCTCCGACTTTCGCGGCGACGATACGCCGCCCGAAGAGCTCAATCGTATCGACGCGACCGGAAATTACGGTTGGCCCTATTGCTTCGCGAAGCGGCGCGTCGACCCGATCATTCAAGACCCGCCCGGAACGACCAAGGAAGCGTATTGCGCGGCGACGCTGCCGAGCGCGCTCGAGAACCAGGCGCACGAAGCGCCGATCGGCATGGTCTTCTACGACGGGACGGCGTTTCCTGAAGAGTACGCCGGGGACGCGTTCGTCGCGCTCCACGGCTCGTGGAATCGCTTTCCGCCGACGGGCTACAAGGTCGCGCGCATTCGCTTCGACGACGGAGAGCCCGTGGCGTTCGAGGATTTCGTGACCGGGTTCCTCATCGAGGACGGCGAGGCTGAGTTCGGTCGGCCCGCGGGGATCGCCGTCGCGCCCGACGGAGCGCTGCTCTTCACGGACGACGACAACGGGATGATCTACAGGGTGTCGCCGGAGCAGTGAGACGTGCCTCGCCTCAACCGGCGAGGCCCATGCGTTCGAGGAAGGCGTTCGAGAACAGGCGCCGGCCCGCGGGCGACAAGAGCCGCCTTCGCGCGGCGAGCCAGGCGTCGACGTTCGCTCC
>DASUTR010000505.1:0-6001 GCA_036374535.1 Polyangiaceae bacterium | reverse complement strand
GCCGCCCCGAGCCTTCCGCGCTGACATCGACGGCGATCACGCGATCGACCGCGCTCGCGAGCGCTTCGCGCGTGATGCGCGTCTCACCCAGGCGAAACCGCGTCGTCGCAACGGCGGTGTCGAGATCGAGCTCCCGCGTGTACTCGGTCGCCGTTATCGCGCCGACGTGGATGACCTCGAGATCGCCGAGCGGCAGGTACGACTGCGTGAACGGGCCCTGAAGTTTCTTCGCGAGCTCGTCGGCCTCCCGATGGCGCCCGGCGCGAACGGCTTCACGTAGCGGCGCGAGCGCTTCGCGTGCGCCGGGCGTACTCGTGTCTTTGGGTCCTCCGGACCAGAACGTGTCGTCGTTCAGCTGCAGAAGCTCGCGCGGGGCGCCGCCGAACACCATCGCGCCGAGCCGGCCGTTGCCGATGGGCAGTGCCTCGACCCAGCGGGCGGCCGGCGCGGTGTAGCGAAGAACGTGAGACGTTACTTCGGATCCCCGTACAAGATGCCGCGGCCGCCCGTGCCGACGTACACGCGGCCGAACTTCTTCGGATCGCCGGTAATGTGCCCGGTAAATCCATATTGGTGCTTGTCGTCGTTGATGCGCACCCAGGTGTTTCCGATGTCGTCGGACCGGTAGAAGCCCTCTTTTCCGGCGACCTTCCCGATGAGGTAGATGGCCGGATACTTACGATTCGGGCCCGGAGCGCCGAAGCCGATCGCGTGGCTCGCTTCCGTGCTCGCCACGCCCTGGAACGTCTTGCCCGAGTCGGTCGAGCGCATGACCTCTTTGCCCGTCGTGAGCCAGATGTGGCCCTCGAAGCCCGGCACCGTCTTGAGCGAGCCGGAAGCCCGCGCGTAGTCGGGCAGCCCCGGAAGACTTCCCACGGTCTTCTCGAACTTCTTCCCACCGTCGGTGCTGACGAAGAAGAAGCCGTCGGCGGTGTCGTAGACGTAGAACTTGCTCGGGTTCACGCGATCGGCGGCGGGGCGGACGTTGATCGCGACCCAGCCGTCGGTGCCCGCGGCGACCGGCAAGCCTTCGGACTTCGTCCACGTCTTTCCGAGGTCGTTCGAAAAGACGGCCTGTTCCTTCTTGATGACCCAGAGCAGCGTGCTCGCGTCCGGGCTGATCGCGACGGTGCCGCCCGTCTTCGCCTCGGCGGGCTCGGTCGCGAATTCCGTCCAGGTCTTGCCGCCGTCTTGCGAGACGGCGCCGTGCTTGCCCGGATTCCACAGCGTGCCGACGCGCGCGACCACGTCGGGCTTCGACTCGGCGAAATCCAAGCCCGAGGTGAAGTTGAAGGGCGGGTTGAACATGCCCGTCGCCGGCGGCTTTTTCACGTCGTCGTGACGGAACCCGCAGATGTCGCCGACACCCGAGAAAAGCTCCGGTCCTTTCGGCGGGCTCACGAGCGCCGTCACCACCGTTTCTTCGAGACCCTCGGTCGTGAAGCGCCAGTGCGTCGGCTGGTCCTTGTCGACGTTCATCGCGTCGGTCGTGCGCCAGAGCCCGGCGCCCGTGACGAGCCACATGTGAGCCGAATCGAACGGGTCGATGTCGACGTCGCCCATCCAGTGCGGCTTGTCGAGCTTCGGACGGTGCCAGTAGAGGTACTGCGCGCCCGCGACGTCCCACTCGGACTTCGCGAAGAGATCCTTCCAGGTCTTTCCGCCGTCGGTCGTGCGATAGATGTTGTGACCCTTCGCGTACCGATTCAGCGTCGAAACGATGAGCGTCCCCGGGGTCTTCGTGTCGACCGAGAGCCCGCCGTAGCCGAACTTGTCGTCGGCGGCAGGGTTCGGCTTCACGGGCGTGATGTCCGTCCACGCGCCCGCCTTCGGGTCGAATTTGTAGACCGCGCCGTCCGGCATGGCCGTGCCGAACACCTTCGCGTCCTCCTCGCGGTCGTGCGGCCCCGGCCCGCTGTAGGACACGACGTAGACCGTGCCCTTCGAGTCGAGCTCGAGATGGTGCGGCATGAACTTCGTGGGCTGATTCGGAAGCGCCTTCCACGTCGCGCCGCCGTCGGTGCTCTTGTAGAGGCTCGGCTCCTTCACGCGCGAGACGCCCGCGTAGATGGTGGGCGTCGCCTTGCCCTTCTGGCCGCTCTTCGCGTCGAATACGACGAACGGAATACCGAGCCCGTTCGGATCCTCGGTGATCGGGAACGACGGCACCTTCTTCCAGGTGACGGCGCCGTCCTCGCTCTTCCAGAGGCCGTTACGACGGGATCCGAACAAGAGAATCTTCGTCTGATTCGGATCGACGGCGAGGCGCTCGCCGTTCGAGCGGCCGAGCTCGTTGCCGCCCATCTTGATCATCATCTCGGTGATTTCCCAGGTGTTGCCCTGGTCCTTCGAACGGGCGATGGCGCCGTTCCCGGCCCACGACTGCGAGTACGTGCCGAGTGCCGCGTACACCACGTTCGGGTCGACGGGATCGGGCGCGATGCTCTCGATGCCCATGTAGTTCGTCATGCGCTCGAAGTGATCGGTGAGCGGAATCCAACGCTTCGCGGCGGGATCCCAGCGGTACGCCCCGCCGACGTCCGTGCGCGCGTAGAAGAGATCCTTCTTCGCCGGGCTGAAAATCGTCCCGGTCACGAACCCGCCGCCGAGAATCACGACGTTGTCCCACTTGTACGGAGTGCCGGCATCGCTCGTCGGAGGCCCCGCTTCGGGAACTGGAACCGCTCCCGCAGCGGGCGTCAGGGCATTTCCGCCCGCACCCGCCGGCGAGCCGCCGCAGGCAGCGAGCGCGGGGAGCGTGAAAGCAGCGAGGAGGCCCAGAGCACTTTTGCGAAGTTTCATCGAGGCGCCTTGTTTCCACGGAAGGCGTGGGGGCACAAGTCGGCTCCCGTCGCCCGCCGAAAATCGACTCAGGCCCTGCTGCTCGGAGCGGCTGGACGAGCAGCCGCGCGAAAACATCTGGTGGGGCAGTCGAGCGATGGCATTCTCTCTTCCAGCCGTGCCGAGTGGTTTCTCTCGTTCATTCCTGGCCGGCTTCGCGCTCCTGCTCGCCGCCTGCGGGCGAACGACGGGATCCTCGCAGAGGGATCCGGCGCCGAGCGTCAGCGCAAAAGCTCCGGCGCCGGTGGCGTCGAGCCGCGGTGTTCCTCGCATCGAGCCTACCCGCCTCGCGGAGCTACCGATCTCGGCGTACGCGACGACCCTCGCCCTCGACGAGAGCGCTGCGTACCTCTTGGCTCCTCACGGCGCCTACCGGCTCGTGCCCGGCGAGCCCGTTCAAGGCATCGAGCTCGCGCTCGGCATCGGCCCGACCGCGACTCGTTCCTCGTTCATCTTCTGGTCCGACGGCGGGCTCTGGAAAGCCCCGAAGACGGGCGGCACGTCGCTGCGCTTGGCCAAGCTTCCGCTCCGCCCGCAGTACTTCGTCGCCTCGGGGGAGGAATTCGCGTGGGTCTCCCAGAGTGACGACGGCGCCTACACGATCCAGACGCTCGCCGGCACCGAACCGAAAACGCTGGTCTCCGCTTCCTTCGAGCTCAGCGCGCTCGACATGGTTCGAGACGCCGTGTACTTCGTCGAACGGCCGACGCCGGGGTCATGGCGTATCGGCGTCGTGCGAACTGCCGGCGGCACGCCCGAATACACCTCCGAACGCGGCGGCCGCCGCCCGGCGCTGCTCACCGGAGAGGACGCCGTTTACTACTACGACGTCGATCGCTTCAAAGTTCGTCGCGTCTCGCTCGATCTCCGCCGGGAGGACGACCTCGCGAGCGAGCTCGTGTGTTCCCCCGTGCACGTCGCGCGCGGCATCTTCTGCGGCAGCGTGGAGGGGCTTTTCGAGCTCACCCGTCCGTCGCACGCGCCGCGCGTCCTTTCGCACAATCGGCCGGGCTCGATAACGAACGTCCAATCCGACGCGCGACGAGTGGTCTGGACCGTCGACCTCGGTCCGAACCGCCTGGCCGTCGACATGCTGCCCGCGACGGGTCCCGACGGCGCGCCGCTTTCGCCGGGCAGCCCGTAACGCCCGCTTCAGTTCGGCGGAACGGGGCGATTGACCCGTTCCATGAGCCACGTCATGGCCGGGCGTGGCGTCGTGCCGTTCACGAGACCCGAGTTCGGGACCCAGGTTCGCCCGACGATCCAACCCCAAATGGTGATCCCGCGGACGGACGCCGAATTCCAGAACACGGGAAACTGCGCCTGGAACGTCGCAAGCTGCTGCTGATCGTTGGCTTGGTTGATGTCCCACTCGGTGATGTAGATGGGGAGCGACGTGCGCGACGCCATGGTGTTGAGGTTATTTTGGAGCTGCGTAGCCGTCAGACTCGTCGTCGCGTGCGCCTGGCAACCGACGGCGTCGATCGGCGCGCCCGCGGCTTTGATCTGCGTGACGATGTCGATGAAGTGATTCTCTTGGTCGGTGTATTCGAGGTTGTTGTAGTCGTTCAGGATGAGAACGGCGTTCGGGCAGTACTGCCGAGCGAGCTTGAACGCCTTCGTGATCCAGCCGTAAGTCCCGCTTTCGCCCGCACCGAGGTTCGACGTGTAGTTCGGCGTCGTGTGCGGCGGCGGCTCGTTCACGACGTCGATGAGCTTGGTGTTCGGGAAGCGCTGGCAGAACGACCGAATCCAGTTCTCGACCTGGGCGAGCGTGGGCGTGCCGTTCGGCTGCTGGCTGCCCCAGACGAACGTGTGCTGCTTGAAGATGATGTTGTTCGTCTGCGCGTAGTTGTAGACGGCGTCGAGCGTCGCCCAGTTGAACGAACCCGAAGGCGAGGACTGAACCGAACCCCACTTGCCCGCGTTCTCGGGTGTGATCTGGTTCCAGTACTTCGAAAACTTCATGCCGCCCGTGTCGACGGAGTTGCCGGTCGTGATGTTTCCGAGAAACTTCCCCCCCGCTCCGGTGCCGCCCGTTCCACCCGTATTGCTGCCTCCGGCGCCGCCGTTGTTACGGCCGGCGGAGCCGCTCATGCCGGCTCCCCCGGAGTTTCGACCACCGCGCCCGCTGCCCGAGTAACCACCATCACTTCCGCCGGCGCCCGCGCCGCCGTAACTGGTTCCACCCTGGCCCGCCATTCCTGCCGCTGCTCCACCCGAGCCGCCGGTGGTCGAGCCACCCGTTGCAGAACCACCCGTCGCCGAGCCGCCGGTGGTCGAGCCACCCGTTGCCGAGCCACCCGTCGCCGAACCTCCCGTTGCCGAGCCGCCCGTCGCCGAACCTCCCGTTCCGGAACCGCCCGAACCTCCGCTCGTCGCGCCGGACACGCCGGCGTCGTCGAGCGGTGGGGGCGACACCGAATCATCCAGCGACGAGCAACCGGGAAGCGAACCCATGCCGAGCGTGAACGGGAATAGAAACACGAGAACCTTGAACGTCGACGCCTGCATGCAGCCCTTTCCCGAAGCAGGGCCACCAACGAACTCCCTGCCCACCAATCTCGCAGTGGTGCGAGACGCGTCGCCCCGTCACGCACTTCGGCAGCTCGCTCGCGAATCAACGACGCGCGCGCCCGCGTTGCTTCCACACGCAACACAAAAGTACAGCCCCAAAGGCGCTGGCGCTCGGAACCCTCTTTCGCGCGTGGGGCGAGCGCGGTGCGTGCCGTCGGCTAGAGGCCACCCCATTCGGCCTGGGCGTACGCACGAAACCGCGCGACGGTCGTGTCCGAAACGTGGCTCGGAATCACGACGAGCTCGGACAGGTCACCCGCGTATCGCGTGCTGCCCCACAGATCTTGCCAGCCGATGATGAACTGATTCAAGAGGTCGGGCCCGCCTTGCATGTCCCCCACCGTGCCGAGATTCGAGCTCGTCTGAGTCGCTCCGTCCACGGTCAGCTTGAACACGCCGGCCCCGTCGTAGCGGTAGGCCACGACGTGTCGGGCCGTCGAAAGATTCGTGCTGCCTAGGAATTGATGATCGCCACCCCAAGGGCTCGCCCGTCGGCTCTTCAAGAAGAGGCTCCCGCTGTCTGCGTACGTCCAAGCTCCCACCAAGCCGCCGGTGCCCCACCAAGAAGCGAGCGAACCGTGTT
>DASUTR010000504.1:0-5030 GCA_036374535.1 Polyangiaceae bacterium | reverse complement strand
CCGCCGCCGGAAGTGACGGCGGGCGGGCGGCGAGCGCTCAGAGTACGACGCGGAGCGGCTTCGAGGGATCGGCCCAGATCGCGACGGCTCCGAGCGGCGAGGCGTCCACCGAGCGGCCACCCTCGACGGACTTGAGCGTCTTCGCCTGGCGAAAGAGCACGCGAATCTCCTTGCCGGCGCTGCCGCGAAGCTCGATCTGCGCGCCCTTTCGCGTGGCGGTGAAGCGGGCGCGTTCGGCGCCGGTCGGCCCGTGCACGAGCGCGCTCGCCTCGGCGCCGTCGGCGAGCGCGAAGAGCTCGAGCCCGACGCCGTCGAGAAAGTCGTAGTCGGGCCGATCGTCGCGAGCGCCGATCGCGAGCAGCGTGTTTTCCCGCACGAACAGTGGAATGCGGAAGAAGCTCACGTCCTTTTCCGTGCGGAAGCGCTCGCCCGAAACGCGCTCGGACGTGAAGTAGTCCGTCCATTCGCCGGGGGGCAGGTAATACCGGACGGTATTGCCCTCGTCGAACACGGGCGCGACGAGCAGCGAGGGCCCGAACATGTACTGCGTTTCGAGCAGCTCCGAAACGGCGTCGTCGGGGAACTCGAGGAACATGGCGCGCAAGAGCGGCAGGCCACGATCGCGCGCTTCGACGGCACACGCCCAGACGTAGGGCATGAGGCGAAGCTTCATCTTCGTGAACTCCCGCAGCACGTCGACGGACTCTTCGTCGAAGGCCCACGGCACGCGGTAGCTCGTCGCGCCGTGCAGGCGGCTGTGGCTCGAGAGCAACCCGAACGCGACCCAGCGTTTGTAGAGTGCGGGCGGGGCCGTCATGTTGAAGCCGCTGATGTCGTGGCTCCAGAACGCACCGCCGGAGAGCCCGAAGGAAAGCCCGCCGCGCAGCGTTTCCGCCATGGCCTCGAAGCGGGCGTCGCAGTCGCCGCCCCAGTGCACGGGAAACTTCTGCGAGCCGGCGGTCGCGGAGCGCGCGAACACGATGGCCTCGCCCTTGCCGCGTTTCTCTTCCAAAAGCGAGAAGACGGCCTGGTTGTAGAGGTACGGGTAGTAGTTGTGCATCCGCGCGGGATCGGAGCCGTCGAAATGAACGGCGTCCTTGGGGATGCGCTCCCCGAAGTCGGTCTTGAAGCAGTCGACGCCCTGCTCCATGAGCGCGGCGAGCTTCGACTGATACCAGCGCACGGCGTCGGGGTTCGTGAAGTCGACCAGGGCGATCTGCGGCTGCCAGTCGTTGCGCTGGTAGACGTCGCCCGCGGCGTTCTTCAGGAAATACCCGCGATCGCGGCCCTCCTCGAAGAGCTTCGAGAACTCCGAGATGTACGAGTTGATCCAGAGGCAGATGTTCACGCCGCGCTGCTTGAGCCGCGCGAGCATGGCCTTCGGGTCCGGGAATTTCGCTTCGTCCCACTCGAAATCGCACCAGTGGTGCTCTTTCATCCACAGACAGTCGAAGTGGAACACGCTGAGCGGGATCTTCCGGTCGAACATGCCGTCGATGAGCCCGCCGACGATCTTCTCGTCGTAGTCCGTGAGAAATGACGTCGAGAGCCAGAGCCCGAAGCTCCACTGGGGAGGCAGCGGGGGGCGCCCCGTGAGCGCCGTGTAACGCTCGAGGATCTGCTTCGGCGTACGGCCGGCCACGATGTAGTAGTCGAGCTCGTTCGAGGGGACGCTCATCTGAATGGCCGAAACGCGTTCCGTCATCACCTCGAACTCGACCTTGCCGGGGTCCTGCACGAACACGCCGAACCCCTGGTTAGTGAGAAGGAACGGGACGTTCTTGTAGCTCTCGTCGGTTTCCGTGCCGGGATCCTCGTTCCAGATCGGCACGGATTGACCGTCGCGGAGGAGCGGGCTGAAGCGCTCGCCGCCGCCGTAGACGTGCGAGCCGACACCGAGCGACAGACGCTGCATCATGTAGTCGCGATCGCCGGCGACCTCGATGGCGCCGAAGTGATTTTCGCGCGTGAAGGTGAGCTTCTTCTGTCCGTCGAGGAAGGTGAGCGTGAACGGGCGCTTCGTGATGCGGGCGCTTAGGCCTCCCGCGTCGAACGTGATCGACTCGGCGTCTTCGGAGACCGAGACTTCGTCTTTGCGATCGGCCACGACCTCGAAAAAGGGACCCTTCTTCACGCGTCCGGCGAGGTGGGTAGCGCGCACGTGAATCACGCCCGGCATGGGCGAGCTCAGGCGCAGGGTGATGCCGTAGTTGTTGAGGTTGTTCTTCGGCTCGCCCTTGTGAACGCCGCGAACGACGAGCTCGCCGTGCTCGACGTAGTGGCGCGCGACGCGCGCCACCCAATACGGCTGAACCCCGTCCTTCATGCGCCAAATGCCGGCAGAGAACCTCATGGTGAGCGATGCCTAGCGGAGGCGGCCTGCAAAGGGAAGCGCCACGGCCCGGGCGCTTGCGCGCGGGCCGCCGGAGGGGGAGATCATCACTTCATGGTCGAGTTTGCCCGTGATGCAATGAGCCCGCCCTGAGGTCCGCGTGACCGCGAACGAAAGCGAATCGATTGAAGCGTGGGTCGCCGGAGCGACGGGGCTCGTGGGCCGCGCGCTCGTCGGCGAGCTCGCGCGCCGGCTTCCGTTGGGAAACGTGACGACGCTCGTGCGCCGCCCCGAGGAACGCAAGGAGCCGGGCGTCGAGGAGCGCGTCGTCGTGTTCGACCGGCTCGAGCTCGAGCTCGCGGGCAGAACGGCGACTCACGTCTTCTGCTGCCTCGGGACGACCATGGCGAGAGCGGGTAGCCGCGAAGCGTTTCGGCGCGTGGACTACGACTATCCGCTCGCGCTCGGGCGCGCCGCTCGGGCGGCGGGTGCGAAGAAGTTCCTCGTCGTCACGGCGCTCGGCGCCGACGTGAAGTCGCCGATTTTCTACAATCGCGTGAAGGGCGAAATCGAGCAGGCTCTCGGGGAGCTCGGGTTTCCGGAGCTCCACGTGTTTCGCCCGTCGCTCCTGCTCGGGGAGCGGAACGATCGACGCCCCGGCGAGCGCTTGGCGATGGCGCTCGCGAAGCCCGTCGGCGCTCTGCTCTTCGGCCCGCTCGCGAAGTATCGGGCCATTGACGCCGACGCTGTGGCGCGAGCCATGGTGCGCGTCGCCTTCGATACCCATCCGGCTCCCGGGATCACGATCTACGAATCGGACCGCATTGCCTCACTCGCGTCGGCGGCCGCAGGCTGAGGGGACCCTTTCCGCAGCAGGAGGAATAATCCCTCTGGCCCGGGGTTTGCTCGGTCGAGTCGAGTAGAGTCGAGACGCACAGAACCAAGGAGTCTGCGAATGGGATTTCTGAGCCGGCTGTTCGGAATGGACGAAGGACCCGGTCCGCGCGACCGTCTGGACGCGATGGAACGAAATGGACGTGCGGCGCCGTCAGCGGACGAGCAGGCCCTCGAACGCTATCGCTACATGATGCGGACCGCCCCACCAGAAACGGTCGAGCAGGCGCACGCCGAAGCGTTCGCGAAGCTCACGCCGGAGCAGCGCCGCATGCTGCTCGTCGAGCTCGCGAAGACGGCGCCGCCGAACGAGCGTGCCTCGGTCGAAGCGACCCCCACGGACGACCCACGGGCGCTCGCTCGGGTTGCGACCCGCGCGGAGATGCGTCAGCCGGGCGTCATGGAGCGCTCGCTCGCCAGTCCCGGTATGGGCCTCGGGGCGAGCTTGCTCACGAGCTTCGCCGCCGGGTTCGTCGGTAGCATGGTGGCGCAGAGCTTCTTTTCGGCGCTCGGCGGATTCGGCGCTGCGGGCGCCGAGGACACCGCGGCGCAGGACGAAACCGCCGACACCGAGCAGGCTGATACCCAGTACGCGGACGGCTCCGACTACGGAGACGAGGGCGGCGGTTTCGACGGCGGCGGTGACTTCGAGGTCTGACGCGCTCACGCCCTCATTTGCGCGGAACTTCGAGCGTCTTCGCGAGCTCGCCGTCGAGCTTCTTGTCGCCGAGATCGATGCCGTTCGCCTTCAGGTCGAAGGCCAGAATGGCAAAGTACTCTTCGGCGCTGAGGCTTCCGGGTGCCTTCGGCGGCATCGTTTTCACGACGAACTCGGCGATGTCGGCGACCGTCTTGAACTCGGTCTTGCGGTATTGCGCGGTCGCCGGCGGCGATAGCGGCAGCGCACCCTTGTCGAGCCCGACGACGGCGGGGGCGTCCTTCGTGCCTTCACCCGAGTTGCCGTGGCAACCCGCGCAGTTCGCGCCGTAGAGCTTCTGGCCGAGAGCCACCTGTTCCGCGAAGTTCGCCGGGGCGGCGCCCGGTGCGACGGACGCTGCCGGCGCCATGGATTGCTCGGGCGCAGGCGACGGCGTCTCGACGGGGGGCGCGCTACCTCCGCATGCGAAGACGGCGAACAAGAACGGAAGGGGGGCAACGACGCGATTCGACATGGGCACGCTCCTCGGAAGTGTCGCGGAGTGAGTCGCGGGCCCGGCAAAAGGTTCCCGAATCCCCCGGGCTCGGAGAGGCTGGTCTCGTTCGGACCGGCGACCGGAGCCCGACGGGCTCAGCGTGCTCGCCCGACGAGGTCTTTTAGCCTGTCGAGCGCCGTCGTGAGCACGTTCTCGGCCGGGCCGAAGCTGAAGCGCGCGTGGTGCCGGAAACGTGACGAACGTCCGACCCGCCGCTGTCCAGGATCGACGTCGAAGAAGGCGCCGGGCACGACGATGACCTTCTCGGCGAGCGCCGCGCGGAACAGGCCGTCGCCGGTGTCGAGCGGCGGCGGCAGGCCTTCGAGGTTTCCCCAAACGTAGAACGTACCGTCCGGCTCCCGTTCGAGTCGGACGCCGAGCGCGCGCAGGCCCTCGATGAGCAGCTTTCGCTTGGCGCCGAACGTGCGCCGAATGGCGTCGGCTTCGGCGCGAGCGTGGTCGGCGGTGAGGATGTCGAGCGCCGCGCGCTGGAGCGGCCGCGAGCCGCCGCCGTCGAGAAACGAGCCGGCGCTTGCGAGCGCTTCGATGACGCGCGCCGGTCCGAGCGTCCAGCTGACGCGCCAGCCGGGGTAGCGCCAGTTCTTCGTGAG
>DASUTR010000503.1:0-2670 GCA_036374535.1 Polyangiaceae bacterium | reverse complement strand
GCGCTTCGTCGATCGTACCCTCGTCCGCGTATTCGAGCGAAGCGAGCGTGTGGCTTTGCAATGGGGGCTCGCTAACGGTATCGGTAAAGACGAGCGCGCGGCCCCACCGAATCGACGCGAGCTCACCATGGCGCGGTTGCGCCGCACGGCGGGCAATCTGGTCCTCGTGTGCTTCGTCGTGGCGTGCGCTAGCCAAATGCTGATGGAAAATCGGGCCATCCCCGAAACCCTGAAGCCGAAGTCCCGACCCGAATGGATGACGGCGCTAGTGGTGTACCCGCGCTTGTTTCAGGGGTGGAGCATGTTCGCGCCGGATCCACCGCGCGATGACGGCAAGGTCGTGGTCGAAGGGCGCACCAAGGACGGCCGTCACTTCGATCCACTATCCCAAGGGGTGCCCGACTACGAGTTGAACCCCGTGAACGGCTTCGAAATGAATCAGCTCTGGGGCGACTTCCACCGTCGCATCTGGCAACCGCGGTTTCGCAGCTACTGGAATGGCTTCCGTGACTACCTGCGGAATCACCACGAGATCACTGGTCGTCCGGAGAACGAACTCGCCGCCTTCGAGGTCTACTACGTCTCGGAGCTCGTGCCCGCACCCGGCGAAGCGCGTGCAGCACCCAAGAAGGACCATTTGTTCTCGTGGGGGAATATGCGACGGTTCGAACGAGCGTCACGAGATTCCGCACCATGACATTGGGCTTTCTCGCAAAAGCAGTGGCCACTACGGCGAAAATTAGCGTTCCGACACTAATCGAAGCGGCTCGCGGAAAGCTCGACCCCCGAGCTTGCGATGAGCGCCTCGACACCTGGTCACGGCGTTTACTCGCCGACGCGAAGATCGATCTCAGGGTGGAAGGGCTGGAGAACGCGACAGGCGACGAGAACTTCGTGGTGATGTCGAATCATCAATCGCTCTACGATATTCCCGTGTTGTTCCAGTCCCTGCGGCGCAGGGTCCGGATGGTGGCCAAGCGTGAACTCTTTCGTGTGCCCGTGTGGGGGCGCGCCATGCGCGCCGCCGGTTTCATCGAGGTCGATCGCGACGACCATGAACGCGCGGTCGAGAGTCTACGCCGCGCCGCGGATGCCATCGAAAGCGGCACGGACGTCTGGATCTCGCCGGAAGGAACCAGGAGCCGGGACGGTTCGCTGCAGGCGTTCCGCAAGGGTGGCTTTCACCTCGCGCTCGACGCGGGCGTTCGCATCCTGCCCGTCTCCATCGAGGGGACCCGACGCGTGCTCCAGGCCGGTGGCTACTCAGTGCATCCCGGCGCAACGGTGAGCGTTACGGTGCACGCGCCCATCGACTCACGGCACTACTCTGTCGATGAGCTCGAGGCGCTGATGGACCGCGTCCGGGCAGCCATCCTCTCGGGTCTACCCGCGTAGCGGCGAAGATTCACCGCACTAGCCGCTGGCCTGGCGGGACGATTTAGCGACGGGAGGCGGCACGATGCACCACACGCGCACGATGACGGTGCCTTTCACCGTCCAGGGCGTGACGTCGATGCGGTCGACTTCGTCCATCCCCGTGGCAGGCAAGCGATGCAGGAGTCGCTCCTCGACGAATGCACGGCGCGCGGTGGTGGACGCAAGCTCCGACACATCGCCTCGAGCCACGAAGGTCATCATTTCGAAGACCTCGATGGCGGCATGGGTGGGCTGCACGGACGAGCTCGGTGCCTCCCGCTCCTGAGTCGTGCGGGGCCTGACGCCGGTCGTGGGTTCGTCGGGGCTCTGCGTCTCGAGGTCCTCGTTGATAGCGGCGAGCGTCTCGCGTCCCACGCCGCTCGAGCTGACGCTGATCTCGGGGCTGGTGTCGTCGATGGGTCCGCTCGGGACACGGGCGCCCGGCGCGTTCGAAATGCGGTCGCCATAGCGGAGGGTCGACATGGGTCCACGCACGGGCGGGCGGAGCTCCTCGGCGATGGCGGCGAGCGTTTCTCGTCCGGCGAGCGTTTCGGCGATCGCGATCTCAGGGGACGACGCGGCGCGTGCCAGGGCGCGTACGCGTTCAGGAGGTGTCAGCCCTTCCGCGGCTGCGGCCTGCAGCTCCTCTGCGATGGCCGCGAGGGTCTCGCGCCCGACTTGACCATAACTCATCTTGATCTCCGGCCCCGACACGGCACGATCCCTGGGCCTCGAGGAACGGCCCAACACGGGGCGGGAGGACTTACGCACGCGTTTCGCCACGATACCAATATCGCATACGCACTTTCCCCGGTCAGGTGGTTTGTCGCTGCGCCCTTGTCCCCACACTGTGCGCTCCGCAGCTCGGCCAGAACGGCGCCCATTCACGGAGAGTCAGCTTTACTCGCAGCTCCACGTTCGAGGTGCCCGACCAGCTAGCACGAAGTGTCACGCTGACCGCCGACCTTTTGCCCGAGCTTGTGGGGTCAAAAAACCGCAAAGACGCAAAGGCCGCCAAGCGCGCAAAGATTCTTTCTTTCGATTGCACGTCGTGACGTTGAGTCGCGAGCGGTCCCGTCAGTCTCGGTCGAGGCGAGGGGTGTGAAAGCGTTGTCGAGGGCTCGACGTCGATCAATGCATCGGCGCAAGAATCAGCGATCCATGAGCACGAAAAATGGAAGAATCTTTGCGTGCTCTGCGTCTTTGCGCCCATTGCGCCAAAGTAAAGGCTGCCAGTTGGTCGGCGGCGACCAT
>DASUTR010000502.1:0-5118 GCA_036374535.1 Polyangiaceae bacterium | reverse complement strand
GACCGCGAGCGACAGCGCGCTCTCGAGCAGCGACGACGTTCAGGTGATTGCATCGACCGGGACGTCCTCGTCCCTCAAAATTCAGTATCGGGCCTCCGATCTCAGCGGCACCGACAACCAGATCCGCCCGCACTTCCGGCTTTTCAACCTTGGCTCGAGCGCCGTCACGCTCAGTCAGGTGAGGATCCGCTACTGGTACACGCGCGAGAACACGACCCTCGCTCAGCAGATGGCCTGCGACTGGGCGCAAATCGGATGCAATCTCGTGACCTCGAACTTTACGTTCCTGAGCCCCACGCGGCCGAACGCCAACACCTATCTCGAAATCGGCTTCACGAGCGGCACGTTGGCCGCCGGCGCCGAGACCGGACCCATCCAGCTACGCCTCAACAACGCAAACTGGAGCGATTACGCCGAGAGCAACGATTACTCGTATTCTACGGGCGGCACACCGCCGACGAACTACATCGACTGGACGCGCATCACCATTTACCTGAACGGCGTCCTCGTCTGGGGAACGGAGCCCTAGCCACTTCGAGCCATCAAGGTGCGCGGCAGACGGCGCCGACCTCGACGTCGTCAGCGTCGACCAGCAGCCAGGCGTTGCAGGTGTTGACACAGGCGTCCGGCGCTTGGGCGTCGAGGCTGCAGTACGGCTCGCACGCATAGCGAGCGCCGTCGATGCTCGGGCTGCACTCGAATCCCAGCGCGCACTCCGTGTTTTCGGTGCAGGGCTCGTCGCGGACTCCCTCTCCCGAAAGGCCACAGGCGTTTCCCGACTCGAAGAAGTAGCAGGCCTTCTCGCCGTCGCAGTCTTGGAGATACAGGTCGCAGCGTTTCGGCGTGCGAACCTCGGGTGGAGGATCGTTGACGGAGCGGCGTGGACCGAGCGTCGTGTCGAGCGTTGCACGACCTCCGCTCAGCGTCTCGAACGAGTGGTCGTCGCCTGCCAGCCGGTTGCCGAAAATCGCGGCCCAGTCACCCACGTGATCGAGCGCAGCGTCGGACGCCGGCGTCGCGGAAACGACCACGAACGCTGCCGTCCATGCGCGCTCGTCCTCGGGGAGCTCGCGGACCTCACCGTGCCGCGCGATGATTGCGCTCATCTCGACCGATTTCACGCCCAGAGCCTCGACGGCTACGGTGCCCGTCGCCGAGTCGAAGCTACCGCTCACCTGGGCGGCCTCTTCCAGCACCAGGATCGGAGACGGCACCTCGGAGGACGGGATCAAGCCCATCAGGTAGAGCTCGAGGGGCGAAAAAAGGTCGTCCGGGCCGCTGTTGCCGCTGGTCCCGAACGACGCCACGCGGTAACGAAAGCGGCCGCTCGCTTCCGCCGTGCAGCCCGGAGGGACGGCGCCAGTCGGGGTCTCGCAGCGCAGCGTCTCTGCGTCGAAGCCGCCAAGAATCCCTTCGAAACCGGTGTACCCCCAATGGACTCCGAAGTTCTGGTCGAGCCCGACGCCGAAGCCGAATTCCGGATCGAGGAAGTTTGCCCAAGCGTGGAGGATCTCGTGACCGAAAGGGCCGAAATACTCGTTGTAATTGACGGCGATGATGCCACGTAGCCGCCCGTTGGTTTTGTAGCCGGAGCTCTCGACGTCGTAGTCGACGCCGGTGCCGCGGAGAGCGGACTGCGTCACGCTGGCGAAGCGCCCGGCGGCCGTCGAATCGAGATCGTGATCCGAGACGAGAAAGACGAAGTCGTACCGCTCCACGTAGGTTTCGAGAAAGAGGTTCGTCACCTTGGTCAAGCCGTCGGCAATTTCGGTCGAGCCCTGCACGTTCAAGAACCCTTCGAGAGCAGCGGCCGCTTGCGCGTCGACGAGGTTCACGATTCCAGCTCGCTCGCGGCTGCCGTCCGGCAATGGTACGCTTTCGTTCCCTCCCCCGGCCCCGCTCGCCCCGCCGCTGCCCGCCGCCGATTCACCCGCTTCGCCGGAGCCGCCGCCGGTTCCCGCCGTCGCGCCCGTTCCCGCAGAGGACGTGCCCCCGAGCCCCGAGGCGCCTGCTGCCGCACCGTCGCCGCTCGAACCTCCCTTTTCGCCGTCGCTGTCACCGCCGGAGTCGTTTCCGCACGCAAACGCCAATCCGAGCACCGCTCCGCCCATCCACAATGCGTCTGGACGCAACGTCGTCCATCTCCGTCCAGATTTCATGAGCCCTGTCTCCCGCGCGCACGCTAGCACGAGGTCGGCTCGATGGGCTGCGGTCGTCTCGCCTTCGGAGCCGCGCGATACGTCACACGCACGGCCGCTCGTTGTGATCGAATTGACTATGAGCGGTCGCCCTGTGGTTCCCACTCCCGCCCGGTAATTACCTGAACGAGAACTTCGCGCTCGAGCTCGAGCTAGCTCGCGCCCTCCGCGCGCCTCGCTACGCGCCGCCGGCGGAGTACGCCGGCTGCCAGCGCGAGCAGGAACGTCCCGAACGACGCCGCCGAGCTCTTGGGCGCGAGATGGCAACTGCAGCCGCCGTCGTCTTCCTGCGCCCCGGACGGGGGCGCGCTCGTCGAGCCGCCGAGCGAAGCGCCGGCGACACCGCCGCCCGTTGACGTTCCGCCGGATGCGCCGCCGCTCGTGGTCCCGCCGAGTGACGGCATGCCGCCGCTCGCGCCTTGACCCGCTCCGGCGACCATCATGCCTCCGGCGCCTGCATTCTCGGAACCTGCGGCTGCTCCGCCCGCGCCCGCGGCGTTGCCTCCCCCGGTGCTCGTGCCGGAAGCCCCGCCAGCGGGAGCTCCGGCGCCGCCGATTCCACCACTCGTCATGCCGCCCGCGCCGCCCCTTCCACCACTCGTCATGCCGCCGGCGCCGCCCCTTCCACCGAGTGGAGCTCCTCCGCCGATACCGGAACCGGGAGTTCCGGTCCCGACCGCGAAGGTCATCATCGGACCGTTCGCGCTGATCTCGTAAATGCGCAGGCCGGACGCCGAGCCATTGTTCCAGGCGCTCGACGGGTTCGTCGTCGCCGAAAATTCGGTCTTCGTCCCCGAGTGATAGAAGTCCGACGCGTCGCTGCCCGGCATCGGCCATTGCTCCGCGTCGAGCTCGCGCATGCCGTCGGCCTGCACCACGGCGAGGCTCAAGGGATTCGGCGGATCATTGTTCCTGATCGCGTAGTCGAAGTGGAGCAGCACGATCCCGCTGCCGGCGAGCGTGCTCCAACGGTTCGTCGCCTGGACGTTGGACCAAAAAAACGCTTCGTCCGGGCGCCCTGGGTTCACGTAGCGATACCCGCCCGTGTTGGGCACGGCGTAGTAGCGAGCGTTGGTGCTCGACGCGATGTCGATGACGGGGATCCACCCTTGATCGGCGCGATAAAAATCGTTGATTCCTACCGGGTTCGTCGTGCTGCTGGAGTTCCCCATGATGCAGTAATTGCCGAACCCGTAGAGGTCGGGCCAGCCGAACATCATGTGACCGATCTCGTGCGCGAAGACGTAGAGACCGAGACGCGTCCCCATGTTCGTCATTTGATAGCGCCGCACCTGAACGCCATCCCGCGTCGTGTTGATGGAGCCCGCGTGTGGCCAGAGGCCGCGGGCGAACGTCACCGAGGGCCCGGCATACACGACACTGACCGCTTCCGTACGGCCGTCGCCGTCGTTGTCGAACATCGAAAAATCGACCTCTGCGTCGATGGCGGCAACGGCTTCGTTCACGAGGGCGGTGGCGCGCGAATAGCCCGTATCGGCCTCGTAGTAACTCTTGGGCTGGCTCGCTCGATAAAACCCGACGACCTGGTTCTGGAAATCGACGACACCGTTCGAGTTGTCGAAGAAATAGTCGCGGATCGAGCCGTTGAGACCGCCTTCGCGGTAGCCACGCTGATTCAGCCAAGCTTCGACCTCTGCCTTGGTGAACGCGGGCGCGGTATCGCTGAAGTCGATCAGGATGGTGAGCCCCCAGATGGCACCTTTGGGATCGGGATAGGTGCCGATGGGGCGGCTCGGGCTCTGCAGCGTTCCGGGAGCCGTGCGGGCTCGACGTTGCGGCTGGTCCGGCCACTCGCGAACGACCCGGCCCTCGTGGACGATCAGGGCAGCCGCCGGAGGGGCGCCCGCGAGGATCGCCGCAGCAAGACCGAGAGCACGCGCGAGGCCAAGCGGGGTTCGTGTGTGGCTTCTATTTTTCACGAATCTCGCTCCTCGCATGGGCTGGCAACCGTAAAGGCCATCCATGGGTAAATGACCGAAGCGGCTCGGGTCCGTTCAGATTTGAGCAGAATCGGCAGCCTTCCTCATCGTTTCGGGGTCCGTCACGGAATGACGGCGAACGCCGTCGCTCCGGGATCGGCCGTCCCTGGAGCGCTCGTGGTCACTTCGAGCGAAGCGAGCGTGTTGTCGCCGCGGGCGGCGTCCCACACGCCCTGATTCGCGAGCTCGACCGAGTACTCCGGACGGCTTCGAAGGCCCTCGGCCATGTCGGGAAGAAAGAGCGCGAGACGGTACGTTCCCGCGGCCAGATTCGCCGGCACGCGCAGGCGCACCCGGAGCTCGTGCGCGCCCGGAAGCCACGTTCTCGGGTCGACCGGCAGCGCGGCCTCGAGGCGCTCGCCCGCCGCGCTCTCGAGTACCGCGAGCACGGGACGCGGCGTCATCATCGTGGCCCAACCATGGTTCTCGAGGCCTAGCGTGAGCGTGAAGCTGCCTCCGGGCTTCACTTCCCTGGGTGCACTGCCCGATGTGAGCGCGATCCGGTAGCCGAGCTTCCTGTCGATGTCAGCGCGACAGCCGCCAGCGGTCCACCGCTCGATCACGGTCTCGTTGTATTCCTCGTTGATGTACGTCCAATGGAAACGCTCCATCTCGCCCGTGGCGATGGGGCATTCGTTGCGCTCGTGGGCCGCGCACGTCTCGCCGCCGATCGGCACGTACTGGGTGTCGAGCGCGAGGTAATCCTTGAGCGTGGCTATCGGTTCGTACTGATAGGTGCCGACGTCGTCGGTGCCCGAAACGAAGCAATCGTTGAAGTGCCCGACTCGAGCGATGCTCGTGGCGGTGAACGCCTGGGTGTCCGAGATGGGTGCGGTCCCGTAGAACATCCGCTTGTACGCGGGGTATCTGAGCCCGACCGAGCGCGATTCGGGAGAGCCCGCGAGCATCGCCTCGACGAT
>DASUTR010000501.1:0-7010 GCA_036374535.1 Polyangiaceae bacterium | reverse complement strand
TGCGTGTCGGAGGCGCCGGTTTCGGCGCCTCCGGCCGCGCCGGCGTGGTCGCGGGCTCTGCTGGTGGAGCGCTCGGTTCGGCGGGGGGCGGCGGCATCGGCGGCGAATCGACGAGAAGCGCGACGACGAGCGCGAGCGACGCATCGAGCGAGGAGCAATCGCTCGCAGCCGTGTCGAGAGCGCGCCGTCCGAGCTCGCGGCTCTCGGCGTCGCGCAGCACGAGCTCGGCGGACCAACCGTTCGGGATGCGCTCGACGCGCACTTCGACGACGAGCGCTGCGGGTTCGCGAAAGACCTTACGCCGGAGTCGCCGTTCGACCGCGCGCTCGAGCTCGCCTTTTCCGATGCACGACGAGTCGTCGGCGGGCGACGCGAGCTCGAGACGCGCGAGCGAGCGCGCGCCGTCCGCCGCGTGCGCGGACGCCGCGCCGAGCGCGATCGCAAGGAAAGCTCCGGTAGACGCGCGCTTCATCGCTCGACGGCGACGGTAGCAGACCGAAATTCCAGGTGAAATCGACGCTCTCCATAATTTCCCCGCCGAGGTCCCACTGACCGTCGAGGAGCCTCGTTCCATGGCACGAAAGATTGCGCGCGTTCGTTCGATCCTCGTCGGTTCGGCATTCTTGACGGCCCTTTCCGTCGCGGCCTGCGGTGGGAGCAGCGAGTCAGGAAGCAACGGGTCCGGTGGCGAATCCGGTGACGGCCCCGCCGGCGGCTCGTCGTCCGGAGGGACGCTCAGCACGGGGGGCAGCGCGAGCAGCTCGAGCAGCGGCGGAGCGAGCGGCACGAGCGGCACGGCGGGGAGCGCTGGCTCGAGCACGGGTGGCGCCGACTGGTGCAGCACGGGCGGCTGCATCTGCAACAACGGGCTCGACGACGACGGCGATGGACTCGTCGACGGGCTCGATCCCGAATGCACGGGACCGCTCGACGACGACGAAGGCAGCTTCTCGACCGGCATCCCCGGCGACAACCGCGACCCGAAGTGGCAGGACTGCTTCTTCGACGGAAACTCCGGCGCCGGCGACGACAAATGCCGTTACAGCACCGATTGCCTCTACGGCACGCTCTCGCAAGACGACCCGGATTGCCAGGCGAGCCAGGCGTGCATCGACTACTGCCGGCGCCTCACGCCGAACGGGTGCGACTGTTTCGGCTGTTGCACCGTGCAGGACCTCGACGGCAGCGAGCTCGACGTCGTCATCGGTGGCTCCTGCTCGCTCGATACGCTCGACGACGAAAGCGTGTGTGTGCGCTGCACGAAGACGACCGAGTGCGGCAACGACTGCGGCGAGTGCGAGCTCTGCCCCGGCAAGACCGTCGACGATCTTCCCGACAGCTGCATGCCCCCGCCGCCGCCCGACGGCGGCACACCGCCGCCCCCGAACACCTGCGACAACGGCGAAACCGTGTGCAGCGCGGAAATACCCTGCCCGACCGAGTACTTCTGCTCCCTCGGCTGCTGCTTGCCGATCGTGCGCTGAGGGCGCTCAGGCGATCGGCAGGCGCCTGAGCACGGGGTCGGCCTCTTCGACCTCGTCGTCGACGGCACGCACCTCGCGACGGAGGTAGTCGGCGATCGCCGCCTGCAAGCGCCGGTCGACCAGGTGATGCGCGCTCCGCGTGACGGTGGGCTCGAAACCTCGCGCGCGCTTGTGCTCGCCGCCGGCTCCGGGCTCGAAGCGCGAGAGCCCACGGCGGATCGCTTCCTCGATGCCCTGGTAGAAGCAGACGTTGAAGTGGAGGAACGGAACCTCGGCGAGCGCGCCCCAATAGCGGCCGTACAAGGCATCCGCTCCGAGCAGATTGAACGCGCCTCCGAGGCGCCGCTTGCTCTTTTCGTCCACGCCGACGACGACGTGCAGCGCTTCGGGCATGGTGGCGAGCACCTCTTCGAAGAACTCCCGGTTCAAGTAGCGGCGACCCCACGGGAACTTGTCGACCGTGGCGGCGTAGAAATCGAAGACGAAATCGGCGTCGGAGACACGGAGATCCGAGCCCGTGAGGACCTCGAGCCGGACTCCGCGCTGCCCGAGCTCGCGCCGCTCGCGGCGGATTTGGTGGCGCCGCTTCGCGTCGAAGCGCGCGAGAAATTCGTCGAAGGTCGCGTAGCCGGCGTTGTGCCAGTGGTATTGCACTCCGTGTCGCTCGAGCAGGCCGCGCTCGGCGAGCGCGCGCGATTGCTCTTCCGACGGAAACAGCACGTGCGCGCCGGAGAGCTTCGCCTCCTCGCAGATGCGCGCGAGCCCGACGGTGAACGCATCGAAGAGCGCCGCTTCCGGAGCACCGGCTTTGACGAGCAGTCGCGGCCCGGTCGCAGGGGTGAACGGCACCGCGACGACGAGCTTCGGGTAGTACCGCACGCCGACCTCGCCCTGCGCGAAGCGAGCCCAGGCGTGATCGAAGACGAACTCGCCTTCGCTGTTTCCCTTCGCGTACGCGGGCGCGGCGGCGACGAGCTCTCCGCCCACACGCAGCCCGAGATGCATGGGCAGCCAGCCTCGCTCGGGCGCGACGCAGCCCGTGCGTTCGAGCGCGTCGAGCCACTCGAAGCGCAGGAACGGCGGCGTTTCGGGGCGAACGAGCGCCCGGTACTCGGCTTCGCCGAGCTCGCGAACCGAAGCGTACGTCTGGATTTCGATCGGCGTGCTCACAGTAGCTTCCGAAAACGATACAAAACGAGCTCGAGCAAACGATCCGCGAGCGGGCGGAATCGGTGCGTTTGCCGATCGACCTCCCGGCTCTGTTCGAGATCCTGCAAGAACGAGCGCTGCATCGTGCTTCCGAACTCTTCGTCGAGCACGCACAGGTTCACCTCGAGCAGCCAGCGCAGCGACAGGTAGTCGAGGTTGAACGTACCGACGGTGCTCCAGCGCCCGTCGATGACGGCGCTCTTCGCGTGCAGGACGCGTCCCTCGTATTCGTAGACGCGCACGCCGTGGCGCAGCAGTCGACCCCACGTCGCGCGGCTCGCGTGGCGCACGATCTCGACGTCCGTTTCGGCCGGCACGAGCACGCGCACGTCGACGCCCCGCTCGCTCGCGCGCGTGAGCGCCCGCATGACGGAAGGGTCCGGAACGAAGTAGGCGTTGGTGATCCAGGCGGTCTTCTTCGCGTGGTAGAGCTGCGCGAGGTACGAGCGCGTGATCTCGTGGCGGTGCTTTCGAAAACCTTCGCCGACGACTTGGGCGAGCTGCGTGCCTCGCGCCGGACGCGGCACGCCCGCGTGGCTCGGGCGTGTCTTCCCGATGGGTTCGCCGCCCGCGCGCCGCCACGCCGAAAGCAGCCCCGTCACGAGCTGCCGCACCACGGGCCCCTCGACGCGCACCATGTCGTCGCGCCAGCCGCCGCCCCCTTCGTCTTGAGACAGCCACTGGTTCGCGACGTTGATGCCGCCCGTGAAACCGATCTCGCCGTCCACGACGAGCACTTTTCGGTGATCGCGCCGCGTGAGCCAGCCGAAACGAAAGCGCCGCCGCCAGGGGGCGATGGGGCCGAATTCGGCGACCTTCACGCCGGCGCGCCGGAGCTCGTCGAACATGGTCGCGTCGACGCCGATGGAACCGATGGCGTCGTAGAGCAGCACCGTTTCGACGCCGCGCCCCGCGGCGGCGGCGAGCGCTTCGGCGAAGCGGCGGCCGGCCGCGTCCGAGTCGAACCAGTACATCTCGAGCAAGACCTGCTCGCTCGCGCCCGCGATGGCGGCGAGCATCGCGGGGTACGCCTCCCGGCCGTCGCGCAAGAGCTCCACGCGATTCCCCTCGATGAAATGCTGGTCCACGGCCCTGTAGCGTCGGGGGATGCGCCGGTGGGCCATGGCGACTATCCTGTGTCGCTCTTGGCACGCTGCCTAGCCCTGACCGAGCTCGCGACGTTTTCGAGAAGCGGGCGCCGCGCGCTCGTCGTCATTTCGTTCGCAGTCGCGTCGCTTGCTTGCAAGCGCGAACCGAGCGGCCCCGCCTCACAGCCGCAGGCGCCCGGCGCGTACTACCCGGGTCAGCAACAGCCCTACCCGACGACGGCGCCCGGACAACCGGCTCCCGGCGCGGCACCCGGTCAACCCGTGCCCGGCCCCGCGCCCGCTCACCCCGCGCCCGCGCCGATTCCGATCCCGACCACGGCGACGAACCCGGCGACCGATCCCATCCAGCGCCTCGACCTCGGGTTCTTGCGCGCGGAAGCTCAGAGCATCCTGAACGAGCTCGTGGCAGCGCTGCCGCCGCTCCAACTGGGACGCGTGCAGGGCATTCCGCTCGTCGTGGACAGCACCGTCGGCGAGGTGAACGCGTTCGCGACGTGCTCGGGGCGTCGCTCGGCGATGGCGATCACCGACGGACTGCTCGAAATCCAAGCGGAGCTCGCGCGCGCTCGCGCCCACGACGAGCTCGCCCAAACCCGCAAAGTCGACGAGTACATTCGCCTCGTCGCGCAAAGGCAGCGTCCGAAGCAGCCGATCGTGCATCCCGCGGCGGGTTTTTACGATCCTCGCGTCGACGCCGATCCGCGCAAGCTCGCGCGGCAGCGTGAGGTCCTCGACGAGCAGATCGCCTTCGTGCTCGGACACGAGCTCGCGCACCACTATTTGGGACATTTGCCGTGCACGGCTTCGGGCGTGCTCGGCGCCGCCGAGATCGGCAACGTCCTCTCGAGCGCCATTCCCGCGTTCAATCAGCCGAACGAGCTCGCGGCCGACACGTTCGGCCTGAACGATTTGCTCACGGCCGGCGCACGGCGATCGGGCTACAAGTTCACGGAGGGCGGCGCCTTGCTCACCATGCAGTTCTTCTCCGGCATGGACCAGTTCTCGCCGGTGGATCTTTTCGATTTCGAGCGGAGCCATCCGCCGCCGGCCATCCGCACCCCCGTCATTCAACAGACCGCCGCCGCATGGCGCGGCACGGGCGGACGCGGCCTGCCCTACCCGCTTTTCTGAGAAATCGTCCGGAAACGCGCAACCGCGGGCTCCCTTCGACCGAACGAACGAGCCATGAGCGACAAGACCGAGCAGCCGACACCGCGACGCTTGCGCCGGGCGCGCGAGCAAGGCGACGGCCCCGTTTCGGCGGCGTTCGTGTCGAGCGTCGCGTTTCTCTTGCCCCTCGTGCTCGTTCCGGCGGTCGCCGAAGCCACCGCCGCGCGGGCGACCGAGCTCGTTCACGCGGCGGCTCGGCGTCCCGACGCGTTCGCTTCGGCCCGAGCGCTCGCGCTCGACGTGACCGTGCTGTCCGTCCCAGTCCTGCTCGCCGCAGCCCTGGGCGCGGTCGCCGCCGGGCTCGTTCAGACGCGGGGATACGTGAGCGCGTCGCGGCTCGCGCTGCGCTTCGACCGGCTCGACCCCGCCGAGGGCATCAAGAGTCTCTTTCGACTCGAGCGCGCCCTCGCCGTCGTCCGAGCCCTCGTGCTCGCGGGGGTCGTCGCGCTGTTTTCGTGGGTCGTCTTTCGCGGTCACGCCGCCGATCTCGCGTTCTCGGCCGGCAACGAGCGCGCCGTCATCCCCGTGGTTCTGGCGCTCGGCCGCAAGATCGCGTGGGCGGCGGCGCTCGTCGCGCTCGCGTTCGGCGCGCTCGACATCGCCGTCACGCTGCGCGCCTGGCGTGAGCGCCACAAGATGAGCAAGGACGAAGTGCGGCGCGAGTACCGCGAGGCCGAAGGCGATCCGCAGGTGAAAGCGCAACGCCGGCGCGCCCACCAGGAAGCGCTCACCGGGTCGATCCTGAACGCCGTGAAGGACGCGACGGTCGTCATCGTCAATCCGACTCACCTCGCGAACGCACTCCGTTACCGCGAGCAAGAAGACGAAGCGCCGCGCCTCGTCGCTCAGGGACGCGGCGAGCTCGCGCGCCGCATCGTCGAGGCTGCGCGCGCCTATGGGGTTCCGTGCGTCGTCGACGTGCCGGTCGCTCGCGCGCTCGCCGAGCTCGAGACCGGCGACGAAATCCCGGAGGTGCTCTACGAAGCCGTCGCCGAGATCCTGCGGGAGCTCGCAGAGCCCTCGCGCGAGGGAGCCGCGGACGCCCCGCTCGGCCGAGCCCGAGACGACTGAGCGCTACTCGACGCGCACGCGCTTCTTCAGCGCCGTGAGCTCGTCCTCGACGTCGGGACGCGCGGTCACGCCGGGGCCCGGAGCCTGGCCGCTCTCGAGAGCGCGGAACTTGGCCTCGACTTCGTCGCGCGTCATGCCCGCCGGCCCGCGTCCCGGCCCCATCACGTCGTCGAGCTCACGCTGCGCCTGGACGCTCGTCTCGACCGCTTCGATCTGATCCTCCATCCGGCGAAACTCCTCGAACGCCGACGTGCCGCCGCGCGCGCCGAGACCCTCGGGTCCGCCGCCCGCGCGCGCCTGACCGAGCTTCGCGGCGAGCGTGCTCTTCTTCGCTTCGACCTCGGAGACCTTTTGCTCCATGCGCTCGAGCTCCGCCTTCATGTCGAGCGCCGCCGCTCGCTGCTCGCCCCGGAGCGCTTCGGCTCGGTCGCGCTCGCCGACGATGCGGCGCTTCTGCAAGAGCGCCTCGCGCGCGAGATCGTCGTCGCCGTGTTTCACCGCGAGCTCGGCGCGAGAACTCCAGCGCGCGGCTTCCGTGTCGAGCTCGCTCACCTTCTTTTCGAGCTGCTTGCCCGCCGCGACCGCGCGCACCACTTCCTGCCGCGCCGCGCGGATCTGCTCGCGCATGTCGACGATCGTCTGGTCGAGCGACTTTTTCGGGTCCTCCGCGCGATCGATCAGCGCATTGAAGTTCGACGAAATCACCCGACCCATGCGATCGAACATGCCCATAAGGCGAGAATGCCACGCACCCACATCGGGGCAAGAACGACGGTAACGAAGCCCTCCGTGGGGGATTTACCGCAAAGGCGCGGGAGGGTGCGGAGAGCCGCGGCCGGATTTTTTTGGGTGCGGCCGGTGACGTCTCGCCGCCCCTGGCGCCTTTGGGTTCAATCCGAAGGGCCACGGGGTGAAATGGAGCTATCGGTTCGCGAGGTGGATGGCGTGGCCGAGCGAGTGTTGGGCG
>DASUTR010000500.1:0-4867 GCA_036374535.1 Polyangiaceae bacterium | reverse complement strand
CTCGCGCGCGTTCTTCTCGCGGGGATGCGGCGAGCGCGCGTCGTTTTCCACTCGACGCTCGCCGTGCGGGACGAGATCCTCGAGCATCGGCTGGTGCCCGAAGAGCGACTCGTCCACGTCCCGTACGGCGTCGCCAATGAGTTCACGCCAGCGCCGAGCGAGCTCGACGAGGCCCTGAAGGGGCGCCCGCCCTTTCTGTTGCACGTCGGAAGCCTCATCCCGCGTAAAAATCCCGAGTTTTTGCTGCGCGTGATGGCCGAGGTGTGCAAGGCCGCGCCCGAAATCGAAATCGTGCAGGTGGGCGGGCGCTGGACTCGCGAGCAGCAGAGCTTCCTCGACGAACGAGGAATCGCGGCGCGCGTTCGACAATTCGAGCGACTCGGGCGCGAGGACCTCGCGCCCTACTATCGCGCCGCGAAGGCGGTCTTACTGCCGAGCACCGCGGAAGGCTTCGGCCTGCCGGTCGTCGAAGCACTGGCTTGTGGAACACCGGTAGTTGCGAGCGACATTCCCGTGCTCGCTCAAGTGGGCGGGGACGCCACCGTGCTCTGCCCCGTGAACGACCTCCGTGCCTGGACGGGCGCAGTGCTCGACCTTCTCGCTGGCCGCGGCCCCAGCCGGGAAGCGTGTTTGCGCATCGCCGCGAAGTACACCTGGAAGGAGCACGCGAACACCATCGTTCGCACGTACTCCGCCCTGGCTTCCGCGAAATGACGCAGGGGATTGGCGCTCCCGACGTATCCTCGTAAGTTCAAGGGCGTGTACACGATGCCGGACGCTCCATGAGGGGAAGCGCGCGCGAAACGCGGCGTGCGTGCGTGACGGCGTCCTTGGTTGCGCTCGCCGCCCTCAACGCGGCCGCGGGCTGTGCAAAGCTCGTGGGCTTGACCGGCGACTACGAGCTCGAGGATGGTGCGACGGGAGGGGCTGGCGGTACGGGCGAGGCCGTCGGCGGTGAAGGCGGCGACCCTCGCGGTGGAGCGGGCGGCGCTTCGGGTTCGGCGGGTGTTGCGCCGGGCGGCATGTCCGGCAGCGGACCGAGCGGCGGCACGGACGCCGGTGGCGGCACGGACGCCGGTGGCGGCGGCACGGACGCCGGTGGCGGCACGGGCGCCGGAGGCGGCACCGGCGGCTCGATGGGCGGAACCGCCGGGGGTGGTGGTGTGCCGCCGGACGAGCCGCCGAGCTGCGACGGCGTGCCGCGAGAATGTGGGCCGACGGGCGACGACTCTTGTTGTGAAAGCGTCGAAATCCAAAGCGGAACTTTCAACCGCAGCAACGATGCGCGCTATCCCGCGACCGTCAGCGGTTTTCGGCTCGATATCTACGAAGTCACCGTCGCCAGGTTTCGCACGTTCGTTGACGCTACGAACGGGGTCTATCGTCCGGAACCCGGAAGCGGGAAAAACCCGAACATCGAAGACGATCCGGGTTGGGATGCCGCGTATACGGACGAGTTACCCATCAGTCGTGCCGAGCTCGTCGGCTCCGACGTCGGCGTCGTGTGCGAACCACCGTTTCCGACCTGGACGGCGGTTCCCGGCGACAACGAGCGGCGACCGATCAACTGCGTCACCTGGTACCTCGCCTACGCCTTCTGCATTTGGGACGGCGGGCGCCTCCCCTCGGAAGCGGAGTGGAACTTCGCGGCTGCTGGGGGAAGGCAGCAACGCCACTACCCTTGGTCGGTCCCGGCGACCTCGACGGAGCTCGATTCGACGCGCGCGAGCTACCAGGACGTGATGCTCGGCACGTGCGTCGGTGACGGCGCCGACGGCTGCACCGTCAACGACTTCGTATTCGTCGGAACCAAGCCGGCCGGCAACGGACGTTGGGGCAACGCGGACCTCGCGGGCAACGTGTGGGAGTGGACGGTCGACGCGGACGCGCCGTACGTCGAAGAATGCGTCGACTGCGCGACGTTCACCGGTTCCCAGCGAATCGGTCGCGGAGGCGGCTACATCAGCGGCCCCGGGCTGCTCCGCACCGATTCGCGGGTCGGCTTCGCTCCGACCTATCGCAGCAGCGCGTTCGGAATCCGCTGCGCCCGCTGAGCGCACGACCGGCGGCGCGGTGGTTCCTCAGCGCGAGATGCCGGCGGCGCGTACGAGCTCGGGTAGTTTCGTGTCGCGAAGAACGCCCCGAATCATCGCGACCCCGTCCGCCCCCGCGTCACGACAGGCCTGGATGTCGCCGATACCGACGCCACCGAGAGCAATCAACGCCGGACCTTCGGGCTGCGCTCCGATCGACGCCCGCGCGCGGCGAAGGCCCTCCAAACCCAACGTCGGCAGCGCCTTCGTACTCTGGAGGATGGGCGCGAGCAGCACCGCATCGGCATCGAGCGTCGCCGCGCTCGACGGGTCGTGGCACGCCCGCGTCACCAAAGCCCGAGCGCCGAGCAGCCGGCGAGCGTCACCCGTGCTCACGGCCGACTCACCGAGGTGAACGCCGTCGGCACCGAGCAGCACGGCGAGATCCACCCGGTCGTTGATGACGAGCCGTTGACCCGTCTCGCGAGCGATGCCGAGCAAGGCTCGCCCGAAGGCAAGGCGTTCGCGCGCCGGCAGCGCGACGTCACGCAGTTGAAAGACGACGCTTTCCGGCCGAGCAAGCCGGCCGAGCTCGGCGAATCGTTCCAGCGTGGTCGCGGCGCTTGCTACCCCGCGATCGGTGATGGCGATGAGCGTCGGGGGCACCCGCGCTACCCCTGGCGCGTCGCCGGCAGCGACGACGCTCGGTCGCCGAGGAGCCGTTCCACCGCGATCCCGCTCGACTGCACGAAATCGCGCATGAGCTCGCTGTCCCCTTCGACGAGCTCGCGCGGCGACCCGGTCGCCACGACCCGCCCCTTCGAAAGCAGGACGATCTGATCGGCCATGCGCAACGCGCCCGCCATGTCGTGAGAGATGACGACGCTCGTCACGCCGAAACGCTCGCGCGTTTCGAGGATCAGATCGTCCACCATGCGGGTCGTGATCGGATCGAGGCCGCTCGTGGGCTCGTCGTACATCACGACCTCCGGCTCGAGCATCAACGCGCGGGCTAGACCGACGCGCTTGCGCATGCCGCCCGAGAGCTCGCTCGGGTACTTGGCTTCCGTGCCTTCGAGACCGAGGACGGCGAGCTTTTCGCGAACGCGATCGTGAATCTCCCGTTCGCGGAGCTTCGTGTGCTCGCGCAGCGGAAAGGCGACGTTGTCGAGGACGTCCATCGAGTCGAGCAGCGCCGAGTACTGGAAGACCATGCCGAAGCGCTGGCGAACGCGGCTGAGCTCGCGTTCGGAGAGCTTGGTGATGTCGAGGTCGTCGATGCGGATGCTGCCGCCGGTCGCGCGATCGAGTCCGATGAGGATTTTGAGCAGCGTGGTCTTGCCGGCACCCGAGCCGCCGATGATGACCGTCACGTCGCCCCGAGGGATGGTCATGTCGATGTCGGCCAGGGCCACGAACGACCCGAAACGCTTCTCGAGCTTCTCGACGACGATGTGGGGGCCGTGTGCGGCGGGATCTTGGTCCCGCGGAACGGCGGGATCCGGGGCTTGCGCCATGGGGGCTGTGATTCTAGCTTTCAAACCATGACGCAGGACCACCTGAGCGCGCTCTATGCGGCGGCTGAAGCGAAAAAAGGCGAAGAAGGGTGGATGATTCTGCCCGACGGTCGCTCCATGACTCTCTACGTGGCGGCCGACGGCGCTACCCTCACCGTTTCGCGCGTCCAGTCGCTGCGGCTCGAGGGGCAGCTCGTGCACGCCAAGACGAGCAAGGGCGAGCACTACATCGTCGCGCTCGAAGACGCCTACGCGGGCAGCGTCGACGCACCGAACAGCATCGCCAAGAAGGCCGGCTTCGTGTGAGCGCGTTCGAGGACGCCCGGACGTTTCCCGACATTCGCTCCCACGGGAGCGACCCCGTGCGCATTGGCTCGCTGTCCTTCGCGTCGCGACTGTTCGTCGGCACGGGTAAGTACAAGGACGCCGACGAGACGCGCGCCGCGCTCGAAGCGTCCGGCGCGGAGGTCGTGACGGTCGCCGTCCGGCGCATCGACCTCGGCGACAAGAGCGAGGGTTCGATCGGAAAGCTGCTCATGGGCGGTCGCTACACGATCTTGCCCAATACGGCAGGGTGTTACACGGCCGACGAAGCCGTAAGAACACTCAGGCTCGCCCGCGAGCTCGGGGTCGGCGAGCTCGTGAAGCTCGAGGTCATCGGCGATCCGAAGACGCTCTACCCCGACAACGAGCAGACGGTCGTAGCGGCGAAGCTCCTCGTGAAAGAGGGGTTCACGGTGCTCCCGTACTGCATCGACGACCCCATCGTGTGCAAGAAGCTCGAAGACGCCGGGTGCGCCGCCGTCATGCCGCTCGCGGCGCCCATTGGCTCCGGGCTCGGCATCCGCAACCCCTACAACCTCCGCATCATCCTCGAGCAGGCGCGCGTGCCGGTGATCGTCGACGCGGGCGTCGGCACGGCGAGCGACGCGGCGGTGGCGATGGAACTGGGCTGTGACGGCGTGCTGATGAACACGGCCATTGCCGAAGCGAAGGATCCCATCACGATGGCACGGGCGATGAAGCTGGCGGTCGAAAGCGGGCGGCTGGCCTATCTCTCGGGCCGGATGGCCAAGCGGCGCTACGCCGATCCGTCGAGCCCACTGGCTGGGCTTATTTGATCGCGGTCACGAGGCGCGCCGACATTGGCGCGTCGAAGCCGCCCGGCCCTTCATATTGACGCAGCGCCGCCTCGGCGGCGTCGGTCGCTTCGCCGAGCCTCCCTGGATCGATCTGCTCGATGTCGCTGCGCACTGGTGTTCCCTGAACCAGGGCGACGGCGGCGCCCCGCGCTGAGGCTGCGCGACTGCGAAGCTC
>DASUTR010000499.1:0-6352 GCA_036374535.1 Polyangiaceae bacterium | reverse complement strand
GGCGTACTCTTCGTCGGCGACCTCGAGACGGCTCACGGCGTCGTCTCCCATGATCTGCGAGACGGTCGCCGAAAGCTCGGCCCAGGCGCGTTCGAGGCGCGCGGCGTCGCTCGGCGAAACCCCACTGCCGCCTTGCGCCATGTTCGTCTCGATGTCGTGGCAGAGCCCCGACATGCTGAGCACGCCGAACAGCGCGCAGTTTCCCTTGAGCGTGTGAATCAAGCGTCCGACGTCGCGTACGGACGTCCCG
The DNA here is from genome assembly GCA_036374535.1 of Polyangiaceae bacterium. Lineage (GTDB taxonomy): Bacteria > Myxococcota_A > Polyangia > Polyangiales > Polyangiaceae > PMG-095. The sequence continues at coordinate 6,102 of DASUTR010000499.1, read as the reverse complement.
CGCTTTCCGATCTTTTCCACGATCTCGCGGGCATCGACGAAGAAGTCCAGGAACCCCGAGCGATCGCGCTGGCACGCGTGGAAGATGCGCACGGTTTCCTCCTGCAGCGCGGCGGCGCGGCGACCTTCGAGCTCGCTCGTCACGTCCTCGAGCACGACCAGCAGCCTCGCGACCTTGCCGTTTTCCGAGATGGGCTGGTAGGAGAGGCGAACGTGTCGCCCCGCGCGCGTCAGCTGTCGCGGCATCTGGTCTAGCGTGAGCTCGACCGGCATCACGTCGGCCGCGAGCTCTTCGAGGCCCAGTCGGAGCTCGAACGCGAGCGTCTCGTCGCCCGCGCCGAGGTACTCGGAAAGCGTCGCCCCGGGCGGCGGCACGCCGAGCCAGGTTTCGACGATCGCGGAACGCTCGGGCGAGATGCGGCCCGTGAGATCGACCGTGAGCATGCCGTCGTGGACGTGATCGAGAATCAGGCGAAACGCGCCATTTCTCTGCTCGAGCTCGTGGGTCCGCTCGCTGACCATGCCCTCGAGCCCGGTGTTGATGCGCGCGAGCTCGTCGGCGCGGCGCCGCACCTCTTCCGTGAGCCCACCGATGCGATCGGTCATCGCGTCGAACGAACGCCCGAGCTCGCCGAGCTCGTCCGTTCCGGCGTTGCCCACCCGAACGCTCATATCGCCCTTGGCGAACGCGTCGGTTGCCTCCGACACCCGTCGCACGCGCCGCACGATGTCGGACGCCAGCCGAAACGCGAAGACCCCCGACAGCACGACGGACAAGAGCGCGAGCGCGACGCCGAGGAACAAGGAGCGTCTGAATGTCGCGATGCGCGTGCGGATGAGTACGTCTTCCTCGTCGATGGCGGCGCGGTGAAACGCGAAGGTCGCGTCGGCGAGCACTTCGACGTCCCGCTGGAACCGCGCGGCGTCGAACACGGCGACAGATTCCGCCGATGAAAGCTCGCGCAAACCGCCGATCACCCGCTCCGCGGCGCCGCCCGTGAGCGCGACGTGGAGCGGCAACACGCGCTGCAGGGAGCGGCTCACGCCGTAGAAGTTCGGATCTTCGTTGAGCGCGGTCGTCGCGCTCTCCGCGACGCGCTTCCAATCCGACTGCTCGAGCAGCGTCGCGGCGGTCGCGAACTCCATGCGCTTTTCGGGCGTGAGGCGCCCGCCGACCGTCGCGTTGCGGACGTCGACGGCGATCCTCTGCAATCGCTCCTCCATCTGTGGAAGCGCGAGCAGGGTTACGTCCATCAGGTAATAGCTGTCGAGGTCCGGATCCAGGATCAGGTTCGACGTGTCCCCGCCGTGAGTGATCATCGTGCGCAGGTGCAGCACGAGCCCGTCGTAGCCGGCCTGCGCGTCCGTTGCGCTCGCCTTCGAGAGGCTCGCGAGGTGCGCCCGCCATTTCTCTGCGAGCGCGTCCGCCGTGAAAGCGTTGCGCTTGCGGATGCCGAGGCCCTCGGACGTGAACTGGAGCAGCTCGCCGTGCTCCCGATGCGCCGCAAGGACGCGCGTGAGCGCCGCCGCGACCGCTCGCTCCTCGGCGGCGAGGCGCCCGCCGAGCCCCGCTTCACCCGTGCTGCTCCGTGTGAACAAGCGGCGATGTCGGGAAATGTGCTCGAACACCTCCTCCAGCGGACGCTGGTGAGCGTCGCCGGCGAGCTCTTTTTCCGCGAATTCGATCTCCCCGAGCTTCGCCCGCGTCATCAGCACGAACATGACGACGATCGGAAGGCTGAAGACCAGACAGACGGCGCAGAGCTTACGCGCGATGCTCGAGCTTCCCTGGCGAATGGACATCGAATCTCACCCCCCTTAGCGGACGCCTCAAAGCGAGACCTAAGGGTCTTAATTCGCGCGCCGGACGAGCGTCCTAGTCTGGGCCGCTCGAAGCTCGGGCGGTTCGAGGAGCCAACGTGAAACCGTCATCCGTCGAAATGCTGGACTCGGCCGTCGAGGCAGCCGCGCTCGCGCTGTTCGAGAGCGCCGGACTTCCGCTGGAAAAATCGGCTGCGATCGGTCGCGCGGACGACAACATCGGAGCGTCGATCGGGTTCACGAGCCCGAAGCTCAGGGGAGCGCTCGTCCTCATCTCGACTCGCGAGCTCGTCGCGCGATCCCTCCCGGTCGAGCTCGAGGGCGGCACGAGCGAGGAGCAAATCTCCGACTGGATGGGTGAGCTCGCGAACCAACTCCTCGGCAGGCTCAAGAACAAGCTCCTCGCGCTCGGCGTCGCGCTCGAGATGAGCACGCCCACCGTGATCTGGGGCCTCGAGCTCGCGAGCAAGGAGACCCGTTCGCGCCTGCGCAGACGCTTCACGTTCCGCCACGAGGATCAGCCGCTGTCGGTGTTCATCGACGCGGTCGCAGCGCCCGATTTCGAATTCACCGCTTCCGACACGGCGCAGGGCGCCGGGGTTCTGGAAGGGGAGCTCCAGCTGTTCTAATGTCCAACGTAGAGCCCACGATGAGCAAAAAGGTAGTCGTCATCGACGATTCGCAGACCGTGCGCCAGCAAGTGGGCATGGCGCTCCGCCAGGCTGGCTTCGAAGTCATCGAGGCCGCCGACGGCGACGAGGGCGTCGAGCTCCTCGGTCGCGTCGCCGACGTCGCCATGGTCATCTGCGACGTGAACATGCCGCGCATGAACGGGCTCGATTTCCTCGACGCCATCAAGAAGGACGGCAAGAACGCGAACCTTCCTATCTTGATGCTCACGACCGAAGGTCAGCCCCAGCTCATCGAACGAGCCAAGAAGAGCGGCGCCAAGGGTTGGGTGGTAAAGCCCTTCAAGCCCGAACTTCTGGTGGCGGCCGTGAAGAAGCTCGCGAGCTGATAGCTCTCCCAAAGAGCCGCCCTGGCCTGCTACCGTCGCGTCGAGGCGACGATGGCGAAAAGAATCGCTTGTTACTGGCCCGGCGACCAACGGCAGAAACCGAACGAGCTTGCGCTCGCGAACGTCGAAGCCGCGAGCGTGCAGATCGAGCGCGCGCTCACGAAGCTCGGTAAGACGCCGTACCGCGTTCCCGGATTTCTCTCGAAGCCCCACGAAGCGATCGAGAAGCTCGGCCCCATCGACGACCCCATCGTCGGCGTGTTCGCGCACTGGGTCTACGCGCCCCACACCACGGAGGGCGTCGTCGGCAAAGACAACCCACTCTTACTCGCCTCGAACTTCTCGGGACGGTGGCCCGGCCTCGTGGGCCTCCTCAATACGGGTGCGTCCCTCACGAGCCTCAACCGGCGTCACTCGCGCATCTGGACGACGGCCGAAGACTTCACGAAGGACGAGGAGTTCATGGAGCGCCTCGACACCTGGTGCTCCTCGGGGAACATCCCCTACGACGAGAGCGCGACCTCGTACCACGCGGCCATTTCCCCCGACGCCGCCGCGCGCGCGAAACGCGTCGCGACCGGGATTCGTCAAAAACGCCCGCTCGTCCTCATGCTCGGTGACACCTCGATGGGCATGATCAACGGCTACTTCGGCCCCCGCCTGCTAGCGCCCTACGGCTTTTCGGAGCACAAGATCGACCAGGCGTGGATCATCGACCGCGGGCGATACATCGACGAGCTGCGCATCGACGACGCGTTTCGTTTCGTGAAGGACAAAGGCGTCACGTTTCACTGGGGCGAACGCGGCGCGACGGACTTCGACGAGAAGGCGTCGCGCGAACAGCTCCGCGACTACCTCGCCGTGCTCGACCTACTCGACGAGTTCGGCGCCGACTGTCTCGGCTGGCAGTATCAGCTCGGTCTGATTCCGCTACGCGCGCCGTCCGATTTTGCGGAAGGCCTCTTCAACTCCACGTGCCGCCCCGAATCGAACGGCGACACGGTCGCGTGCGCCACGGAAGCCGATCAGGGCAACGTCCTCCCGATGGAGATGCTCAAGCGCTTGCTCAAAGACAAAGGCCTTCACCAAGCCGTGATGTTCCACGACGTGCGCTGGGGCGCCGAGCACGACGGTCGTTTCCTGTGGGTGCTCCTGAACTCCGGCTCGTGCGGCGCGTACGCCTTCAATCACGACCCGGCGACGCTTCGGGGCGTCCATAGTTATCGCCAGCCCTCGCTCTATTTCCCGACGCCGGGCGGCACCTTCGCCGGCGAAAGCCTGCCCGGAAAAATCACCTGGGCTCGCGCCTACATCGCGAGCGACACGCTGTGGATGGATATCGGCCGCGGCGAAGTCGTGAAGCTTCCCCCCGACGTCCGCGACGCGTGGTGGGAAGGCACGACGCGCGAATGGCCGTTCATGGCCGCGGATCTCGGCGTTTCGCGCGACGCGCTCATGGCGCACTACCAGTCGAACCACGTCGCCGTCGCGTACGGCGACGTGTTCGAAGAGATGGTCGCGCTCTCGCAGGAGCTCGGGTTCGGCGTCAGGATTTTGGGGAAGGTGTGAACCGCGATCCGCGGCTAGCGCGCACCCCAGAGGCACGTGAAACCGCTCGGAGCGCAGATCCCGCGCTCCGTGAAGCGCGTGTCGATGTTGCAGTCGGGGCGGGACGGATCCTCGCAGTCTTCGTCTTCGGTGCACTGCGTCGTGCAGATGCACGCTTGCGTCGGTCCGCCGGTGGGACAGCACAGGCACGACGCGCCTCGCGTTGCGCAGAGGTCCATCGCATCCGCATCCGGATAGCACTGCAAAGGAGCGCCTGCGCTTCCGGCTCCTCCCTGACCCGCACCGGCGCGCCCGCCGGCACCACCCTGACTTCGGCCACCCGCCCCACCGCCGGCATTGCCCACGCCGCCCGCGTTCGAGCCGGCGGCGCCGCCGCCCGTCGCGTTCCCGCCGCCGCCCGCCGCGTTCCCCGCATCGCCACCGGTTGCTCCGCCGCTCGCGCCCGCCCCGCTGCCGCCCGATGACGCGCCGCCCGACGAGTTGCCGCCGCTCGAAGCTCCACTGGTGGCACCGCTGCCACCCTGACCGCCTGCCGACGTCCCGCCCGCGGTGGAGCCGCCGGTAGCTGAGCCGCCAGTCGCGCCATCACCGCTGCTACCGCCGCTCGCGTCGAAGTTCGTGCTGCGCGAGCCGCCGCAGGCTACGGCTGCGGCGATTCCAGCGACCAGGGCGAAGACGGAAGCGGCGGTTGCTCGGGGCATCGTCGAGTCTCCTCCATCGAAGTGTGCACTATTCCTAGCTCATGCGCGAAGTGGCGAATTCGAAACCCGATACTTCGAGCACGCCGCGCCGAATCGCACTCTGGAACGAGGGGCGGTGACGAAGCGTGCAGCCATCTCGGTCGAATCCGGATCTCGCGTCTTCGGCGCGATGGGATGTGCCCGAGCTCGATGAGGCGCGAGTGGATGGGAACGGCGTCCAAGCTTGAGTTTTCTAGAGTTACACTCTAGATTTCTCGAAGGTGCGATCATGAGATGGGTGGTAGGGCTCTTGTGCCTGGGAGCGTGGGCGTGTTCGTCGGGCGGTTCCGATTCAGACGACTCGAAAGGACCATCGAGGCCAGCTGGGTGGGCTGGAATGACCGAAGCCGAGCGTTGCGGCGTGGCAGCGGACAACCTCGAGAAGAGCTGCGGCGTGGAAGATGCCGCGAGTCGTCAGAGCACGATCGAATTGTGCTTGGACGACTACCGCCGCGAGACGCAGACAGGCTGCGGACGCGAGTTCGACACGTATGAAGCGTGTCTCGCGTCGATCGGACGGTTCGATTGCGAAAACGAAGAGCCGTGCAGCCGCGAGCTCGACGCCGTCTTTTCTTGCCGGAGTGCCTTCGTTGCGAGGACCGGATGCACGACGAACGGCCGCACCGCCGAATGCGCGGCCGAAGCGCCGGTGCCGCTCTACTGCCTGAACGCGCCGCCCGCGGGCTGCTTGCAGCTCCCGAGCGGGGACCCAGTCCCGCTCACGTGTTGTCCGACGTTCGGTGGCTGAGCTCGTCCATTTCGGCTTACCTTTGGCTACCTCGACGCAGGGGAAAGCTCCGGCAGTGAGCCGTCTCGTGGAAGTCCCGGTTCATACGTCCCGTGACCCACCTTCGAGTCGCTTCGTGGGTGCTGCCGGCGGCCCTCTTGCTCGCGGCGTGCGAGGGCGAAATCCAGGGAAACAGCCCTGCGGACGGGGCCGGGGGCGGGTCCACTC
>DASUTR010000498.1:0-2949 GCA_036374535.1 Polyangiaceae bacterium | reverse complement strand
TCCGGTGCTCGAGCGAGCGTGCTCGGGGTGGTCGCCGCCTGCTTGGTATGGTCAGGCAACTCCGCCGCGTTTTGTCGAACGGCGAGCTGCACTCCGTCGGGCGTGGGCGACCTCTGTTCGCCCATCGACCCCATGAGAGAGTCGCCGGACTGCGTGGTTCCCCTCGCTTGGAACGAGCGCTGCATCGGCTACTCGATTCAAAAGGACGGCTCGCGCGCCGTCCCGTCGGAGCTCGCGGCGGACCTCGCCCAGCGCGCTTTCGATACATGGACGAACGTCGACTGTGGCGGTGCTCGGCCGAGCATCACCGTGCGTCAACAGCCCGAGGCGAGCTGCGGCGTGCCCGTGTACAACTTACGCGGCGGCAACGCGAACGTCATCATGTTCCGCGACGACGGCTGGCCGTACACCCACGCTTTGGAGACGCTCGGCCTCGCGACCACCACGTTCGACCGCGATACGGGTCATATCTACGACGTCGACATCGAGATCAACACGACGGACATCACGTTCACGACGGGCGACGACCACGTGGTGTTCGACCTCGCGGCCACGTTGCAGCACGAGACGGGTCACTTCTTCGGTATCTCGCACTCGTCGTTCGAAGACGCGGCGATGTACTGGACGCCGAGCGAGGGTTCGACGGCGGGTCGCAAGCTGTCTGCCGACGACGTGGACGCGATCTGTGCAGCGTACCCGCCGGACGGCCGTGACGAGGATGCCGACTGCGAGCCCTTTCCCCGGGTTTTTTCGGGAGAGTGTTATGGCTCCGTGAGCGCGCGCGACGTGCCGGCTCGCGATGAAAGCGGCTGCTCGACTGCGCCGTGGGCAGCATCGCGAAGGCCGTTTGGCACGCTGGCGCTCGCTTGCGCGGCGGCGGCACTGTTCGCGAGCCGCTGGCGCGCTCGATCCGGACGGTTTGGCGACCGCGCTCAGCCTCCGCCCGGGACCGCGAGAGGAGGTTTGCGCTCCACGTAGACGATCGTGCGATCGTCGCGCGCGCTCACTTCGACCCCGAAATCATTGCTGATGTGCGCGATCATGTCGTTGACGCTGTCCGGAGTCGGGGCGTTCCCCGCGCGGTGAAGGAACGTCACGCGACACACGCTCTCCGCGCAGTCGATGCCGTTCGAGTCGAGCCTGCCGCCCTGGACGCGCGCGCTCTCGCGCGTCACCGCCCGCTTCACCTCGGCTTCCCAGGCAGGATCGCGCGCCTGAACCGCGAACCGGCGCTCCAACTCTTCCACCCTGCGCCGGCGAAACGCGGTGAAACGGTCCTCGGTTGGCTCGTCCCACCCCGGCGGCCGCGCTTGTTCCACGTCGTCGATGGCTTCGGCGTCCCCTGCGGCGTCGCTCGCCGTCGGGACGAGGGCGCTCGGCGCGGGCTGCACCGTCGCCGCTGCGAGCACGGGGCGCGGGAGTCTGCCTCCGAGGGGCGCGCCCGGGCGCGGCCCGAGCCCGGGGTCCGACGTGGCGCGTCCGGGCGGCGGCGCCGCTGCGGGAAAGAACACGAGGTAGCAAGCGACGGTGCCCGTCACCGTGAGAAGCGCGGCGCCGAGCGCTCGCTTCATGAGGCCGTTGGACCGGTTCATCAGGTGCAGTCCAACCCCGCGGCCCAGCTCATACGGGCCATGTAGGCTGCAAGGATCTCGCTGATGAGCGTACTCGCACCGGCGGCGTCCGAATTCACCATAATCACGATCCCCTGATTCGTGGTCGGGTTACCGCACATGTGCGCGCGCGCGCCGGCGTTCGCTCCGTTGTGCCAGAACGATCGATTCGTGCCCTCGTCCACCGAGGTGGCGCCGAGCTCATACGCCACACCCCACCCCGACGACACACCGCTGCCCGTCGGGCTGCGCAGGATGCGGTTGCGATTGGTCGAGGAAGTGAGAATGCTGGTGCCGTTCGCGGCTTTGCCGACGTTGAGAGCGACGATCATCGCGTTCGCATAGTCCTGCGCCGAGGACCAGATGCCGCCGGCGAGAGGCCACGCGGAATTCAGCATGAACTGCTGGGGCACCGAGCCCGAGTGCCGCCAGGCCACTTCGGCCTGCTGGGTGGCGGTGAGGGCGATTCGGCTCGAGGTGTCGGGCATGCCGATGGGATTGAAGATCCGAAGCGATAGCCAGTCGTGGATGGTTTCGCCGGTTCGGTCTTCGAGATAGGCCTGCGCGACGAGGTAGTTGGCGCTGTCGTAGTCCGCTGCCGCGGGTGACGCGGCGACCTGCCACACGGAATTGGCGAACAACGTGCAAGTGGCGCCGCATTCGCGACCGAACAGCCAGTTCGAGGTCTGCAAAGAATTGGTGGCGGCCCACTGGCGGCTGTCGACCATGGAGGAGCCGTTCTTCTCGCTGACGAAGCCGGCGGTGTGCACCAACAGCCGGTCGAGGTTGATCCCGTTGCTGAACGTTGCGCGCGGAGTGGCGCCCTGCAGCGTCGCGAGGCTCTGGCGGAAGGTCGAGTTCGGGTTCTCGCCGGTGGTGCGCCAGGTATGAAAGCTCCCCGTCGTTGGAATGAGGTTCGCGGTCAGCAGATCGGTGGTTTGATCCACGGTAGGGTCGGTCTCGACGTGATCGGCTAGGACCAACCCGCCCAGGTACTTGGACAGGGACGCGAGCGCGAAGGGCGTCCGCGCCAAGATCGGCAGGTCCCCGTCGGAACGACGCAAACCATAGCCGCGGGCGGCGGTCACGGCCGGCCCCGAGGCGGTATTCTCGATCAGCCCGACGGCGACGCCCGGGATGCCGAGCGTCGCCATGCGAGCCCAGATGTTGCCGCTCGGGTTCAGGCCGTATTCGATGTTGCCGATCGGCGTCGTGGTCGAAGTGCTGTCGGACGTACCCGAGTACCAGAGGTAGTTGTCGCCGATACCGATGACGAGCGCTTGGGGCTCGCTCGTCATCGTTCGCGCGACGTTCTCGAGGTCGTTGCTGAGGCGGGCAT
>DASUTR010000497.1:0-6279 GCA_036374535.1 Polyangiaceae bacterium | reverse complement strand
CGTCGCTGCTCGACGCCGGTACCTGCCCGTGTCAACGAGGCGGTCGTGATGGCGACCGAGCACACGTTCATGGGCGCGGCCGGGGGTACGGGCGGGGTGGGGGACAGCACGTCACGCGGTAACGACGAGCCGACTCTGGGCGACGGCGACGGGGCGCTCCGGCTCGAGGTCGTTCACAGCGCCGACGCCGGCGCCGTGGGTCGTGTCGCCGCTCTGAACGCCCAAGAAGAGCTCTCGATCGGACGCGAGGTCACCGACGGGCTCAGAATCGCCGATACCCGGCTTTCTCGCGTCCATTTGCGGATCCGGCGCGACAGTCCGTCCACGTACCGACTGGAAGACGCAGAGAGCGCGAACGGCACTTTCCTGAACGGCCGTCCCGTTCGAGAGCGCGCGCTCGCGGCGGACGACGTGATCCGCGCAGGCGATACCGTCTTCGTCTGCTTCGAGACGGATCACGGCGCCGAGCTCGAGCTCTTGCAGCATCGCGTCGCGCGTTCGAAGCTCGCGGTGCTCATCCAGGGCGAGACCGGAACGGGTAAGGAGCTGCTCGCGCGTGGGATTCACGAGCTCAGCGGCCGCAACGGCCCGTTCGTCGCGGTCAATTGCGCGGCGTTGCCCGCCGACCTCGCCGCGACCGAGCTCTTCGGCCACACGCGCGGGGCGTTCAGCGGAGCGGGCGCCGCGCGCTCCGGCTTGTTTCGCACGGCCGAGCGCGGCACGTTGCTGCTCGACGAAATCGGCGATCTTCCCGCCGATCTCCAGGGTTACCTGCTGCGAACGCTTCAGGAGGGCAGCATTCGGCCCGTCGGCGCCGATCGCGAAGTGCCGGTCGACGTCCGCGTTCTCGCGGCCACGCACGTCGACCTCTCCGAGGCCGTGCGGCGGGAGCGTTTTCGCGCCGATCTCTTGTCGCGGCTCACTCAGCTCACGGTCCGCGTTCCGCCGCTCCGCGCCCGTCGCACCGACATCCTCCGCCTGGTACGCAAGTTCGCCCCGGAGCTCGAGCTGACGGCGAGCGCCGCCGAAGCGTTGCTCATCTGGAATTGGCCGTCGAACGTGCGCGAGCTCCGCGCGCTCGTCGAGTCTCATGTCGCCCTGAACCCGAAAGGCTTGCCGCTACGCGCGCGAGAGCTCGTCGGAAGGCTTCCCTCCGCCGAGCAAGTGCTCAAGCGTGACCCCAATCCAGACCCGGCCGACGAAGGCGAAGCCGATCTGCGCGATCAGCTCGCCGCGGCCCTCGCTCGTCACAACGGCAACGTCTCCGAGGTCGCTCGGGAGCTCGGCAAACCGCGGACGAAAATCTATCGCTGGCTCGAAGCGCTCGGTCTGACGCAGGGCGAATTTCGCGGCAAAAAGAAACTTCGCTAACGGCTCGTACACCGTTCCTCCTCGGCACCCTCACACGAACGCGATTTCGGAGTTATCGCGAGCGATAGTTATCGACGGGACGATACTTTAGAAGTTCGGCGCACGTGGCCGCCGATGGGATGAGCCGCTCCCGATTTCGAAGCCGCGCCCGCTCCTCGGCGAGGCGCTCAGAAATGACGCACCACGCGGAGCGAGCTCGGAGACAGCACGGCTTTGAACGCCGTCGGCTCCTCGGCATCGCTCGGATTTCCGAGCACGAACAGCAGCACGCCCGCGCTCGCGAACACACCGCCCGCGATGAGCCCGAGCGTCGCGATGTCCGCATTGACCGCGGCCGCTTCGCGTTCGCGCTCGCTCTCCACGGTCGGGCACGACGTCTCCTCGCAAAGGCGCTCCCAGTCCGACTTGCCGTCGAGCGCGCGCACTCCCGCAAACGCGGCGATCCCGAAACTTGCGAGCGCAGCGCCGCCGAGGCCGATGCCCGCGACGCGGAGCGGCGTGAAAACGAAGCCGTCGCTGGACGCTGGCCGCTGCGAGCGCTCGGCCGCCTTCGGAGGTGCCGGCAGGCGTTCGAGGTCGGGCACCTCCACGAGCTTCTGCTCGGCGCGATCGCCGATCGACACGCCGGTGACCCACGGCTTTCGTCCCGGCGCCGTGACTCGGAGCTCGTGTCGTCCGGGATCGATGGGGATCGGCATGCCCCAAGCGGCCGGACCGAGACGGACGCCGTTCCTTTCGACGCTGAGCCCCGTCGCGGCGCGCAGCGGGGGCGCGACCTCGACGGTCAGGAACGAAAGGCGCGGCTCGAGGGCACGCGCGTGGTTGCGGGCCGATTGCTCGCGCTCGGCGTTGCGTTCGCGGTTGGCGCGCGCGGCGACTTCCATGAACTCCACCCACGCGCTCGCGAAGAGGCCCTGCTTCTCGTGGCAACGCGCGAGGGCGAACAGCGCGCCCGTCGCGGGATCGAGCCGGTAGCTTTCTTCGAGCTTCGGACAGGCCGTCGCATAATTGCCGGCTTCCATCGCCGTTCGACCGGCTTCGAACAACGCTTCGGCCGCGCGAGGATCTCGCGCCGGTTCCGCGGCGGCGATCCGCGATGATAGAGCCGCTCCGGCGAGTGCGGCGAGGATGCGAAGGCGGCCGCTGGTGCTACGCATGACGCCGAGCGAAGGGTAGACTACCGCGTACCGTGACGGCGCAAAATTCAGAACCGACCGAGCATGCCGTCGAACGCTCGGAAGCCGGCCGCGGGGAAGACGCTGGGGCGCCGGGGGACGCGCTGCCGCAGATCGGCAGTGTTCTCGGGGGAAAGTATCGCATCGAGCGCGAGCTCGGGCGCGGCGGCATGGGAGTCGTCCTGCTCGGTCATCAGCAGAACCTCGATCGCCGCGTCGCAATCAAGGTCCTGCGCGGCTCGCTCGCCGAGCAGGCGCGCTCGAGCCAGCGTTTCGCGCGCGAGGCCCTGGCGATCGCGAAGCTCGAGAGCGAGCACGTGGTCCGGGTCTTCGACGCCGGCGAGGACGGCGGGGTCCCCTACATCGTCATGGAGTACCTCGAAGGACATGACCTTGCCGCGGAGCTCGCGGCAGGCTCTCTTCCGCCGTCGCGAGCCGTCGAGTACTTGCGCCAAGCCTGCGAGCCGATCATCGAAGCGCATTCCCTCGGTATCGTGCACCGCGATCTCAAACCGTCGAATCTCTTTCTCGCCAAGAGCAAGGGTAAGGAGTCGCTCAAGGTCCTCGACTTCGGCGTGTCCAAATGGCTGGGCCCTGCTCCGGGTGCCGACACCCCCCTCGCAACGAGAGAGGACAGCATGATCGGGACGCCGGCCTACGTTTCGCCCGAGCAGCTGGTCGACCCGAAATCCGTCGACGGGCGAACGGACGTATGGGCGCTCGGCGTCGTTCTCTATCAGTGCCTGACGGGGAAGCTCCCCTTCCGCGCCGACAGCGTTCCGCGGCTGAGCGCGGCGATCCTGTCCGCGGAGCCCACGGCATTCGACCCAGGTACGGGCATTCCCGCGCCGCTCCGCGAGATCACGCTGCGCTGCCTGAAGAAAGATCCTGCCGAGCGCTTTCAAACCGTCGAAGAGCTCGACCGCGCGCTCTCGCGCTTCAACCAGGGCTCGATGGCGCCGGTTGCTCGAACGCCCGTGGCCATCAGCCGGTCCACGCTACCGGTCATCGCGGGCGTAGCCACGCTGGTGCTGGCGTTCGGCTTTGCGTACGCGCGCTGGAGCAACCCGGCTCGCGACGCCGCACCAGCGCCGCTAAGTTCTGCGTCCTCGTCGAGTCTCGCCGAGCCGAGGGGCGCTTCGACGGTGACGCCACCGCCGCAAGCGATGCCGCCCCCTGCGCTCGATGCCACGGGGCCTGTCGAAGCCGAGCAAACCCCGCCTGTCCGGTCGAGCTCGAGCGCGACCGCTCGCGTTTTGGCATCGACGAGGCCCGTCGCGCGAAGAGCGCCCAGCGCGCCCGACGCTGCCGTCCGGAAGAACGTCGCGGCGGGTGAGCCGACCGCTGCCGCGAAGCCCGCGCCCGCTCCGAGTGCTTCCGCGCCGGCGCCAATCGTCGAGGAAGGGTGGTATCGCCATTAACCCGCGGCGAACTGGAACCGCTCCCTCACGGCTCGCCGCCGTGGCGCTGCTCGCGTCCCCATGGGCGTGCGGAACCATTCTCGGCATTCCGGACGCGGACGATCCGGAATCCGATGCCGCAGGCGGAGGCGGCGCGGCCGGGCAAGCGGGTGAAACGAGCTCGGGTGGCGCTAGCAGCGGCGGGCGCGGCGGCAGCGCCGGGCGCGGCGGCAGCGCGGGCACAAAGAGCAGCGGCGGCAGCTCCGCGGGTGACGCGGCGGAAGGCGGTGGGCCTTCCGGAGGAATGGGTGCGGGTGCGGCGGGGGGTGCGGGCGGTGAACCTCCGACGGGACCGCGGCTCGGTGAGCCGTGCGACGACCTGAACGACGTGTGCAGCGCGGAAAGCAGTCGGGTGATTCTGCGCTGCGCGAAGAACGGCGTTTGGCAGATCGAAAGCATCTGTTTGTCCGATCAGCTCTGCGTCAGCGGCGCGTGTGCGGGCTTCGACGACTTGTGCACCCGGCAAGGTTCGTGGTGCCGCGAATCAGGCGAGCTCATCGACTGCGAAGATCCCCTCGTCGAACAGCGTCGTAAATGTCCCTGGGGTTGCTCCGACGGCGCTTGCGTGCCGGGCACCGGCGACCAGCTCATCGTGCATACCGAAGTCAACTTCGTCCAAAGAGCCTACCCATGGCCCGACGGCGAGGTCCCGATCTGCTTCGAGACGTTCGAGGAGGACGACGCGGCGCTGCGCGAGCTCATCGAGAGCGAGGTCCGGAGAACCTGGGGACGCTACTACGACATTCGCTTCTTCGGTTTCGATGTCTGCACGGGCGCCGCAGAAGGTCAGGTGCGGATCGAGTTTTTGGACGGCTGCGAGGGTCGGCTCGCCGGGAACGCCCCTCTCGGTTATCCCGAAAAGGGAATGAATCCTTACCGCATGGGGATTTGCCGATCGTACGTCGACGCGCAAGGAGAACCCCGACGACTGGCGGAGGAGGAGGCGGTCGCTCGTTACTTGGTTCGCCACCAGTTCGGTCACGTCCTCTTTCTCTTCGAGGACGACGCCCCGCTGAGCCACCCGTGGAGCGTGATGGCGCGCGGGTTCGACGCGTCCCGAGCCGACGAGCTCGTCATCGGGAGCGACGAGCTCTCGCGGTTGCGAAACTGGTATTGGCCGAAGGCGAAGGGCTCCGTCGTCGCGATGACGGGCTCCTGTCTCAGGCCTTCGGGAGCCACCGTCGAGGTCGCGCCCTGCGAGCGTGACGAAGCGCAGCGCTTCCGCTTCGAACCCCAGCGATTCGTGGCGCGGACCGAGCCCTCGTGCTTGGAGGTCGCGAGCAGCGGCTCACCACCGGCGGTCGAGCTCGGGGCGTGTCCGCCCTCACCGACATCCAGGAGCGTATCGCTCCGGCGCGCTCGCTGGAGCACTCCTGAACGGTGTGTCGTGCCGCGCACGCTGCCGGCCACGATGGGCACGGCGCTCCTAACTTCGGAGTGTCTGCCCGTCGGAGACCCTGCTCAAACTTGGGCCTTCGACGTGCTTGCCAACGCGGCCGATCACGTCGACGTGCGCATCCGGCACGTCGCTTCCGCCCTGTGCCTTCAAGAGCCGCCGGGTTCGACGGACGGCCTCGAGTTACCGACGCTCGAAGCATGCACGAGCACGACGACCGTGTTCCGCATCGCGTCGGACGGCATCTCGTCGCAAGATCCGGGCAGCGCCGCGCGCCAGTGCCTCCGGTTTCAATCCGACGACAGTCTTCTCGCCTACGGAAGGTGCAGCTTGGTGCAAGATTGGTTCTTCTCCGGACCACTCGAAAGCTCGGACGGGTTCGCGCTCAGTGTCGCCTCCGAAGGTCCGTCCGGCGGAGTCGTTGCGGAGCGGCTCGATCCGAGCGAGCTCCCAAGGCCCGATCAGGTGTTCGATGTACACTTCTGAGCCTCGGCGTATCGAGCGGAACCGCTGGGGCGCGGCGCTCCTGACCGCGCTACTCGTCTCGAGCTGCGCAGAGCTCCTCGGTCTCGATGCGGGGGATGCGGCCGGCGGCGGGGGACGCCTCCCGACGGGAGGCGGCGCTACGCGCGGAGGCGCGAGCGGAGCCCCTTCTGGCGCCGGTGGTCGCGACGGCGGAGCAGCAGGTGAAGCGGGGCGGGGCGACGCCGCTGCGGCGGGGAGCTCGCGCGGCGGATCCCCCACGCGCGGCGGTTCCGGCGGAAGCGCTGGCTCCTCTGTCGTAGGGACTGGCGGCGGTGGCAGCGGCGCCGAGGGCGGCGACGGCAGCGGCGGCGAGAACCCGTTTCCCGAATTAGATTCGCCTTGCGAAAACGCC
>DASUTR010000496.1:0-3615 GCA_036374535.1 Polyangiaceae bacterium | reverse complement strand
GTATCGCCGTTGGCGTCGACCTTGAGGTTCCCCTCGTCGAGCGCCTGGAGCGCCGGAAGGGCGCGGGCGTCGGCCCGCGCCTTCAAGCGCTCGAGCGCGGCCCGGGCTGCCTTGCCGTCCGAACCGACGACCGCGGCGAGGTCGGCGCGCACGTCGTCGGCGGCGCGTGCATCGGAGACGGCCCATGGCGCGAGCCACACCGCGAGCACGCTCGCGACGAGCGCCAAACGCAAGAGTAGTCGTCGCACCATGGGCTCCTCCGTGGCTCCGAGCTCGTTACTTCGCGACGGGCGCTGCCGTCGCCGCCGGAGCGGGCGTACCGCCCGCGACCTTGTACTTCGGCTCCGTGCAGTTGCCGCACGACCAGGGGTACGACCAGTCGGCGACCTTCTTCGCGCTCTCGGGAACGTACGGGCTCCACGGCATCGCACGGATCGGACCTTCGGTCTTCCAGACGATGTTGAACTGCCCGTCACCCTTCACCTCGGCGATGTAAACGGGCTTGTTCAAGTGGTGATTTTTCCCGTCCATGACGAGGTCGAAGCCCGAGGGCGACCGGACGACCTGGCCGCCGACGGCCTGGCGCACTGCGTCTACTTCCGTCGTGCCGGCCTGCTCGACGGCCTGTGCCCACATCTTGATACCGATGTACGTCGCCTCCATCGGGTCGTTCGTGACACGCTTGTCGCCGTCGGGAAGGTTCTTTTCCTTCACGTACGTCTTCCACTCCTCGATGAACTTCTTGTTCTCGGGATTGTCGATCGTCATGAAGTAGTTCCAGGCCGCAAGGTGTCCGACGAGCGGCTTCGTGTCGATGCCGCGGAGCTCTTCCTCACCGACCGAGAAGGCGACGACGGGAATGTCCGTAGCCTTCAAGCCCTGGTTCGCGAGCTCTTTGTAGAACGGCACGTTCGAGTCGCCGTTGATGGTCGAAACGACCGCGGTCGGCGTGCCGCCCGCGAACTTTTTCACCTCGGCGACGATCGTCTGGTAGTCGGCGTGGCCGAACGGCGTGTACTTCTCGAGAATGGCGTCGTCCGCCACGCCCTTGCTCTTCAGGAAGTAGCGGAGAATCTTGTTGGTCGTGCGCGGGTACACGTAGTCCGTCCCGAGCAGCACCCATTTCTTCGCGCCGCCGCCCTTCTCGCTCATCAGGTACTCGACGGCGGGAATCGCCTGCTGGTTCGGCGCGGCGCCCGTGTAGAACACGTTCCAGGAGGACTCCTCGCCTTCGTACTGAACCGGGTAGAAGAGCAGGCCGTTCAGCTCTTCGAACACGGGCAGCACGGACTTTCGGGAGACCGAGGTCCAGCAGCCGAAGGTGACGGCAACCCCGTCCTTCTGGATGAGCTGGCGGGCCTTCTCGGCGAAAAGCGGCCAGTTCGACGCCGGATCGACCACGACGGGCTCGAGCTGGCGGCCGAGCACGCCGCCGGCCTTGTTGATGTTTTCGATCGTCATCAGAGCGACGTCGCGCAGGGACGTTTCGCTGATGGCCATCGTGCCGGACAAGGAGTGCAAAATGCCCACCTTGATGGGCCCCGTGTCGCTCACCTTTGCCGCGGGTGCGGCTGTCGCTTCGGGTGCAGCCGAGCCGGAAGCCGCCGCCGGAGCGGTGGGCTCGGCTCCGGAGCCCTGACACGCTCCGAGGAGCGTACCGCACATGGAAACCGTGACTTTCAACCAAGTGTTCATCGCATTCTCCTGCCGCTACGAGCTTTCGCTCGTGGCGACGACCGACGGGTGTCTTTGTTTCTGGAAACGTTTCGCCGACGCCGAGAGCGTCACCCCCGTGCGTTTCCCCCGGCCAAGGTTTCCGCCGCGTGTCGAAGGCACAGCGTTTCGGTAACGTGCGCCTGGAAGCGCGGCGCGTTCGTTCAGACCGCCATCAGACGAACTCGATGGGTCGTTCCCAAACGATGAGCACGACGCAGCCCTCGTCGCTCCAAACGCTGTGCTCGTCACCGTCCGGATTCACCACGAGGGAGCCCGCGGCGTACGTTCCCCGCTCGTCGCTCTGCGATCCAGCGATCACATAGATGATCTCGGAGCCCACGTGGCGATGCTTCGGTCCGCGTGCGCCCGCCTCGTAGCGCAAGAGAGCGACGCTCGCGCCGGCTTTCGAGTCGCCCCATATCCGGCGGATCTGGATGCCTTCACGAAAGGGTTCCCAGCCGCCGTCGGCGGAAAGCGCGAGCTCAGCGAGTTTTCCGACGAACCGCGATTTCAACGAGCCTCGAGGGCACTGATAACCGCCCCGGCGGGAGCGGTCCAGCCCACGATGCCTCCTTGCGCCCGAACCATGGCGAGCGTCGCTGCTTTGAACTCGGGGAAATAGCTTTCCGTGGCATCCTCGACGAGGAGGCACTCGTACCCACGATCGTTCGCTTCGCGCATCGTGGTCTGAACGCAAACCTCGGTCGTGACCCCCGTGATCAAGAGGTGGGTAATCCCCCGCTCTTTCAAGATCGAGTCGAAACCGGTCTCGCAGAATGCGCCCTTCCCGGGCTTCGGCAACACGATTTCCCCAGGTTGTGGTTTCAATTCAGCGACGAAGTCGTTGCCGGGCTCGCCCAGGACGAGGATTCGGCCCATCGGCCCCGCGTCGCCGATCCGTAGACCCGGCTTCCCGCGCAGCCGCTTCGCCGGCGGACAATCCGAGAGATCGGGCCGGTGACCCTCTTGGGTGTGGATCATCGTGAGTCCTCGAGCGCGCCAAGCAGCGAACAATCGCTGCAGCGTCGGCACGATCACCTGCAGGCGCGAGACGTCGTTGCCGAGCGCGGCGCCGAAGCCTCCTTCCTCCATGAAGTCGCGCTGCATGTCGATGACGACGAGCGCGGTCCTCTCCCACGACGGCACGGCAAAAGCGTACGGTTCGGCGGCAATTTCGATGGCTGAGCTCGGCGCGACGGCGGCACTCATGACAACACCTCGAGCAGCGCTCGCGAGGTCGAGACGGCCCCGAATACGCCATTTTGCATGGTGACCATCTTCAGCGCGGCGGCGTGATTGCCCGCGTCGGTTGCGGCGCAACAGTCGCCCAAGATGAGGCACTCGTAGCCGCGGTCGTTCGCTTCGCGCATGGTGGTGTGCACGCACACGTCGGTCGTGATGCCCGTGAGCACGAGGTTCCGGATCCCGCGTTGCCGCAGGATCAGGTCGAGATCGGTCGCGCAGAACGAGCCCTTGCCCGGCTTGTCGATGATGGGCTCGCCGGGTTTCGGAGCGAGCTCGGGAATGATGTCCCAACCGGGCTCGCCGCGGACGAGCACGCGGCCGCACGGCCCGGGATCGCCGATGCCGATTTGGGCCGGACCGCCGCCCTGCACGCGGCGCGAACGCCAGCGTTTGTTCGCCGGCAGGTCGGAAAGGTCGGGCCGATGGCCCTCCCGCGTGTGAATCACGTGGAAATCGAGGTCGCGCATGCGCGAGAGCAATCGCTGGATCGGCTCGACGCACGCGCGTGTGACGGAGATGTCGTAGCCGAGCAGATCGATGTAGCCGCCCTTGCCGCAGAAATCGGTCTGCATGTCGATGACGACGAGCGCGGTGTTGCTCGCCTCGAGCGCGCCGTCGAACGGCCAGGGGTACGGATCTGCGGGAACGAACTTC
>DASUTR010000495.1:0-6271 GCA_036374535.1 Polyangiaceae bacterium | reverse complement strand
CGACCATCTCTTCGCGCGCGGCGAATGTCCGGGTCTCCGGCGCCGCGACCGTCGGGGTACGCACCGACGGCGCCTTCGGCGTCTCGCCGCTTCCGGAGCGAGATCCGTCCGGAGAAGTGCTCGGGCGGCGCTCGCCCGTCGCGGAAAGCCGCTGGCTCTTGCGGATGCGCTGAACGCGCTCGGCGAGCCGGCGGCCGATCGCGACGGTGTCGGCGTTGCGCAAGAACTCGCGGAGCTTTTGCGCCAGATCCTCGGCGCGCGCCGGGCGCTTCTTCGCGTCGAGCGCGAGGCTCGCTTCGATCACGCCCGCGATCGGCGCAAGGTCCTCGATTGCGGCGTCGACGCGCGGCACGGGTTTGCGCAACGCGTCGGCGCTCGCCTCCGGCGTCGCCCGGCGAAACGGCGGCGCGCCCGTCCACGCCTCGACGAGCAGCGTCGCCACCGCGAATACGTCCGCGGGTGGACCGAGCTCCTCGCCGCGGAGCTGCTCGGGTGGCATGTGGCCCGGCGAACCGAAGACTTCGCGCGCTCGCCCGCTCGACGCTTCCACCGGCGCCGCGATCCCGAAGTCGATGACGCGAATCGCGCCTTCGTCGTCGATGAGTACGTTGCGCGGCGTCACGTCGCGATGGACGATCGACGCGCGGCGATGCGCATAGTCGAGGGCTCGACACACCTCCGCGCCGAGGTACGCGCCCTCGTCGGGCGCGAGCGGTCCCGTGTCGAAGAGCACCTCCGCGAGCGTGACGCCCGGGCAGTACTCCATGGCGATGTAGTAGACGCCCTGCTCGACCCCGAGCTCGTACACCGGCACGATGTTCGGGTGACTGAGCTCGACGGCGGTCTTCGCCTCGCCCACGAAGCGCTGGACGAAGGCCGCGTCCGCCGCGAGCTCGGGCCGAATTTGCTTTACGACGAGTCGCTTCTCGAAACCTTCCGCGCCGCGTAGAGTGGCGAGAAACACGCGCGCCATGCCCCCCGCCGCGATCTCGCGCTCGAGCACGTACTTCCCGAAGATCTGCGGGAACATGGCGTCAAGCCATCGTAGCGCTTTCCGGACGAGCGTGCCGAGCTCGCTCCTCGTCGCGTTCGTCTCGCTCGGCTGCGCGCCTCTCGAGCCCGAGGTTCGCGAGCTTTCCGTGCGCGCTCATTCCATCGACGCGACGGCGCGCTGCCGCATCGACGCGGACCCCGACGTAACGCTGCGAGCGCTCGGGCCGTTCGCGGTCTCGAATCTCACCGCCGAGCGCCTGCCGTTTCGCACGTCCGAGCGCACCCTCACGTTTCCCGACGATACGCAGGGCGTCGAGGCCGAAGCGAGCGACGGCGACCGGAGCTGGCTCGGCTATTCGGAGCGGCGCGGCGACGGCATCGACGTGCTCTTGTGGGAGCGGGCGGTCGGCTGTGAGCTCTTCGAAGCGGAGAGCTACCCGGGTCCGCACGCGGGCCAAGCCGTCGGCTACTCGCCGGAAGCGGATCTCGTCCTCGTCGCGGGAGGCGATCAACCCGCGAGCTTCGCCGACGCCACGGCCTCTTCCGGCTCGCTCACCTTCGACGCCGGGACCGGCGCGCATGCCGTCGTCGATCCGCGCTTCAGCTTTCCGCAGGCGCGAGCTTTCGCGACCATCACGCGCTTCGGATCCGAGTTGTTGCTCGCGGGCGGCGAAAATCCGCTGAATACGGACGACGTCGCGAGTCGCGAGGCGCGACAGTCTGCAGCCGTCTACGATCCGGCGCTCGGCGGCTTCGATGGTGACGTCATCGAGCTCGAGCTCGCACGCACCCGACACGCCGCCGTCGTTCTCACAAACGGTGATACGCTCCTCGTCGGCGGCGGCAGGCCACGAGGCGACGGAACGACCGTCGTCGTGCCGCCGTTCGAGGCGATTTCGCCGAGCACGCGGCGCTCGCGCGTCGCGGGGCTCGCCGGGCTCGCGCGAGCTCGACTCGAACCGGTGGCGCTGCGACTCGACGACGGCCGCATCCTCGTCGGCGGAGGCCACACGGCGACGGGCGAGCCCGACCGGTCGCTCGAATGGTTCTCTCCCGACGCCTCGACCGAGGTCGCGCCCGGCACACGTCTCGACGCGTTCCCGGCGCGCCATCACCGCGCGTTCGTCGCGCTGCCGGGCGGCGGAGCGCTGACGGTGGGCGGTTGCGCGCCGGCCGGCGAACAGACGGCGTCGTGTCGCAACGCCTGCGGAGACGGCTACGGGTGTCCGGCAGCCGACTACGACGCGCATTGGATCGAGCCGAACGGCTCGGTCAAGAGCCTGGGCCTCGATCAGCCGCTCGACTGCCCCGCGCCGTTTTCGCCCGAGTACGCGCTGCTCGCCCCGGGAAGCGACGGCTCGCCGTGGCTCTTCGCGTTCGACGAGAGCGTCGAGCCGCCTTGCCGTGCTGCGTTCCGCTTCGAGCCGTGGGACGCGGAGCCCAAATTCGGCATCGTGCGCGTCGACATCGAGCGCTGGCCGGACCCGAGAACGTCCCTCACGTCGCTCGGGCCCGACATCTTCGTTTGGCTCTCGCGCGACCCGTCGCCGTTTCTGGTCGGCATGCGGGCCGGCACGCGGGGCTCGCTCTCGCAGAACGAAACGTTGCTCGGGTCGGACCCCATGGCACCCCTCGTGCCGCTCCATCTCGCTCCCGATCGACAGCCCGACGGCACGCCGCCGGAGTTCCCGAAGGCCCTCTTCCGTGAGGGCCGCCTCATCCTCGAACGAGGGCGCAGCGGCAACCCGCCGATCACCGTCAGCGTGACCGACGCGAGCTACGACGACGTTAAGCTGACGGTAGGATTCGACGGAGACGGACCGCCGCTGGTCGTCTTCGGCCCACACGAGCTCGGGAGCGAATCGTGTCCGTTTCCGAGCGAGGCGGTGCCGCCCCTCGTCGTCACGCGAAAGGGCGACCGCGTCTCCACCGAGGACGCCGCCGGCCGCACGACGACGTGCGCGGCGGTCCCCGCGGGCCCGCTGCCAGTCGCTTTCCGCGCCGGCGCCACGAGCAGCACGCTCACGGCGCTGTCGATCGTTCGCGACTAGTCCTCAGTCGCCACCGCCGAGTGTCGCGTAGAAACCGCCCGGATGGGTCGGCGGCTCGGAGCATTTTCGGCAGAAAATGGGCACCCAGTCGTCCGTACACGGCTCGAGCGAGTGCGTCTCGCCGCAGGACGCGCAGCGATCGACGCCACGCCGATTCGGCAGAAACCCGGTGCGCCTGAGATCGCGCCGCGTCACGACGCCGCCGAGCTCGCCGGATTCGCCGATGACCGGCAAAAACCCGATGCCCCAGCGCTGCATCATCTCCGCGGCTTCCTTCGCGGTCGTCGATTCGTCGACGAACACGTAGTCTTTTTTCATGCATGCGACCACACGAGTTTTCGCCGAAACGCGCTCGAGATCGCAGCGACAAACGACGCCGACGAGGTCGTCGCCGATCGTCACGAGCGCATGATGTACCGCTTCGCGCTCGAGACGTTCGAGCGCGTCTTCGGTCGTGATCGAGGCGGGTAGCTTCACCAGATGCTTCGACATGACGCTCGTCACCTTCATCGAAAATGCTCCTTTCGATCGGCTAAGCGAGGTGAAGCGTCGCCTCGGTGTGAAGCGTCTCCTCAGTGTGATTCGTCGCCCCATTCTGGGCAATGCGATCGTTCCCGATTTCTTTCGTGTGCTGCGCGATGCCGCAGCGCAGTCTGCGACGGTTTCCGAGACTCATCGCAATCGGTGCGCTCGCGCCGTCAGAGGGCCCGCATGCGGCGCGCTATTTCTTGAACAATTTGCCGAAAAATCCCGGCTTTTCTGGCGACGGCGGCGGATTGCTCATCGCGCGGCGCGCGCGTGGCGAGTCGCTCGAGGGTCCCGTCTTGCCGCCGCTCGCCGACTTCGTCGCTCCGCGCTGCATGTCGTACAGCCGTAGCTCGCGCTGCGCGTCGACATGTCGAGGATCTCGCTCGACGATGTAGCGAAAGTCCTCCACGGCACGCCGGTCCTGTCCGATTCGCTTGAGGATTTGTCCACGGTACCAGCGAACACGGAGATTCATCTCTTCCATGCGGACGCAGTCGTTCAGCGTCGAGAGCACGGCGTCGAGATTCGGATTGGGTTTGCTCGCCTCGAGCCAGGCGACGAGCGCGACGTGATCGGCCTGGCTCGGGTCGTCCGCGAGCGCCTGTCGGGCCTCCGTTTCGGCGGCCGTGAAATTGCTGCGCTTGAGCAAGACCTGTGCCTTTTGAAAGCTCGTCGCCGCCCGGACGACGCGAAGGACCTCTTCCTGCTCCTCGGCGGCGCCCCCACCGCCCTTCAAGAGCTCGTCGTATTCCTTGCGGCGCGCCGCGTCGGAAAGCACCTGGTGCGCCTCGGTCATGCGCGCGAAAAAGCGTGTCGCCTGGTCGCGCACGTCCTCGAGCCCGGGGCCCAAGCGATCCGGGTGAAAGCGTTTGGCGAGCTGAAAGAACGACGAGGCGATCGCCTCGCCCGGCGCGTTCTCGGAGACCCCCAGAAGCTCGTAGTACGACTGCTTGGCGTTCCCGAGGCGCTCGGCGAGCTCGCGCCGGAACGGGTCGGCGTCGTTCGCGGCGGGCGGCGGGCTCGGCGCGGTGGTGGGCGCGGGAGGCGAGGCGCTCGTTGCGGCCACGGGCGGCGGCGGGCTCGCGAAGCGCGGGCCTTCCGGGGCGCGCAGCGAGCCGCTCGCCCGCTCGGAGCCGACGGGGCGGGCGCCGCTACCGGTGTCGAGGTGCCGCAACGCGGAAAACGCATAAACCAAGAGTCCGACGAGCTCGGGCTCGGCGAGCCCACGACCGACGAGCTCGGCGTACGGCTGGGGTTTGGCGCGGAGCACCTCCACCACGGCTCGTTCGCGCGGTCCGAAGCCGAAACGGGCGAGTGGAGCGTCGGTGTGAAAGCGCAGCGGAGCGTCCCCGAGCCGCCCGACGTGCTCGCGCACGCGCTCGGGCGGCACGCCGACGCGAATCACGCGCCACACCGCGCCGAGCGGCGGCGGATGCCCCGCGGGGCCGCCCGCGCGCTCGAGAAAGTTCGTGCCTTCGTAGTACCCGTAGAGCGTCGCCGGCGGAAGCGTCGCGAGAAACTCCAGGCGTCGCACGACTTGTTCGCGCAAGAGCTCCTCGAGCGCCTCCGCGTCGATCACGGAGCGCTCGACGAGAAGCTCGCCGAGCCTTCGACCCTCCGCGCGCGCGTCGGTAACGGCGGCGTCGAGCTCCGAGTCACCGAGCGCACCCCGCTCGCGCACGAGCTCGCCCAGCAGCGCGACCTCGCCCTGAGCGCGCGCTCGCGTCGGCGCCCCGTCGACGAACGTGATCGCATGCTTCGCCTGGTTCGGCTCGGCGAAGACGATCGAACCGGTCAGGCGGTGATCGAGGGCGTAGATGAGCAGGTGCGCGAAGGGCGTCGCCGTCAGCGACCCTTTGGCGGTGGGAGCGGGCTGACTCATTCGAAGGCTCGCAGCCGGCCGAGCGTAACATTCGCCACGGCCCCTGGCGTTCTCCTTGGCGGTAGGCCGGCCGATTGGCTAACCTTTTCGCGTGGCTCGCGGCGCGATTCTGGTGGTGGACGACGAACCGTCGATTCTGAGCACGCTGAAAAAAGCACTAAGCCTCGAAGGTTACGCAGCCGACGTCGCCGGGGGCATCCGCCTCGCCGAAGAGCGCCTCGCGAAAAAATCGTACGACGTAATGTTGCTCGACGTCGCTCTCCCCGACGGCGACGGGCTCGAGCTGCTCGCGAGGCTTCACGAGGCGAAGAGCGACGTCGCCGTCATCATGATGAGCGGGCACGCGACCATCGACGCGGCCGTGCGAGCGACGCGCCTCGGCGCCCTCGATTTCCTGGAAAAGCCGCTCTCGACCGATCGGCTGCTCGTCATGCTCGAAAACGCGTTTCGGCTGATGCGCGCGGAGGAAGAAGCGCGCGAGCTCAAGACGCTCGCGGGGCATTTCGAAGAGCTCGTCGGCGAGAGCGCACCCATGGTCGAGCTGCGCGAGCGCGTGCTCCGCGCCGCGCGCTCGAACGCGAGCGTGCTCGTCACGGGCGAGCGCGGCACGGGCAAAGAGCTCGTCGCGCGCGCGATTCACCGCGCGTCGCCGCGCGCGAAGGCGGTACTCGAGCGCCTGAATTGCGCGGCCGTGCCCGCCGAGCTCATCGAGAGCGAGCTTTTCGGCCACGAAGCAGGCGCGTTCACGGGTGCTACGAAGCAGCGCGCCGGCAAGTTCGAGCGCGCGCACGGGGGCACGATCTTTCTCGACGAGGTG
>DASUTR010000494.1:0-12020 GCA_036374535.1 Polyangiaceae bacterium | reverse complement strand
GGCCGCGCTGTCCCTGCGGCCGGGCGGCAGCTCGGAGCTCGTGGTGTATGCGAGCAGCGGCGTGACCGTGGACGCCCTTTCCTTCGTCCCGCTCGCGGACGAGCTGCCCCCACCCCCCAAGGAGCCCTGGAAGCCCGAGGGTCCGGGCTAGGCTCGAGCCGCCGTATGGTATAGACGCCGCCCGTGGCCGAAGAAAAAGGCGCCGAAGCGATCCGCGACAAGAACCGTCGCATCCGCGAGGAAGCTGCCGCCAAGCGGCGTGACAAGCGCGAGGGCGAGAAAGCCGCGCGCCGTCCGACGCTCGGTCAGCTCGAAGCGTCCGAGATCATGGATGACGCGCTGGCGCGCACGACCCACGCCGTCACCGGTTGGGTACGCCGTCACTTCACCATCGTGCAGTGGGGCATCGTCGTGCTCTTGGTCGGCGGCATCGGCTGGCAGATTTACGTGCACCATCGCGACAAGGTGGAAGGGCGCACGACCGACTCGCTGTTCGCGGGCGTTGCCGCAGAGATTTCGAGGGTGGGGGACGCACCGGCCGAAATGGACCAGCAAACGGGCCTCACCGATTCACGGCCGACGTACAAGACGCAGGAAGAGCGCCTGCGCGCCGCCGAAGAGGCTTACAGAAAGGTGAGCGAGGGCGACACCGCGCGCGCTCTCGCGAAGCTCGGGCTCGCCGGCGTTCTCTACGATCAGGGCAAGTACAAAGAGGCTCTCGCCGAGTATCGCGCGGTCAAGGACAGCCCGCTCGCTCAGAAGGATACCGACGTGCGCGCGCGCGCCACGGAGGGCGTGGGTCTCGCACAAGAGGCGCTCAAAGAGGTGGACGCCGCGCTCAAGACTTTCCGCGAGCTCGAGAACCTCGACTCGGCGCCGCTCAGCGCCCTCGGGCTCTACCACCAAGCGCGGCTCGAGAAACAGAAGGGCGAAACCGACAAGGCGAAGGCCCACTTGCTCGCCGGGCTGAAGAAGATCGCCGATTCGAAGATCGAGCAAACCTACGTCGACGGTGTCTCCCGCGAGCTCTTGAACAGCATCGATCCGAGCGCGGTGCCGCCGCCGGCTCCCGCGTCGCTCTCGCCGGAGCAAAAAGCACAGCTCGAGCAGCTCCAGCAATTGGAGAAGCTGAAGAAGCAGGCCCAGGACGCGCAGAAGGCCGCCGAAAAGGCGATCCCGAAGGAAATTTCTTCGGCGCAGTTCAACGATTTGATGGACCAGATCAACAAGAAGGTCCCGCAACGGACGCCGCCTCCCGCGCCGTCGAGCAGCGCGCCGTGAAGGGGGTACTCGCCAGCGCCGCGCTCGGCGTCACGCTCGCGGCCCTCGCTTGCGACTCCACGCGGGGCGGCGCGCACCCCGAAATGCCGCCGTTCGTCACGCGCCCGAACGGCGCCCTCACGGTCATCTACGATCGCAACGTCCGCGCCGAATCGCGCGTCACCGGAGAGCCGTACGAGCGCGGGCAGGCGGAGCTCGATATCGTCAATCGCCGCGTTTTCGTCGGTTCGAGCGACAACGGCCTCTACGCAATTCGCGCCGAAGACGGCACCGTGCTCTGGCGCTTCGAGACGCTCGGCTTCGTGAACTGCGCGCCGTTCTACAGCCGCGGCGAGGACGCGGTGTACTTCGGCTCGAACGACGGCGCCCTCTACAAGGTCACGGCGCGCGACGGGCGTTTGCTCTGGCGCTTCATGACGAACGCAGAGGTGAGCCGGCGTCCCATCCTCGAAAACGGCTTACTTTACGCGATGAACGCGAACGACACGTTGCTCGCGCTCGAGCCTTCGACCGGCAGGCTCCGCTGGCACCATCATCGTTCGCCGGCCATGGGCATGGAGGTCGCGGGCTACTCGGGTCCGGCGTTCTACCGGGGCAAGGTCTACGCCGGCTTCAGCGACGGCACGGTTGCGGCGTTCGACGCCGTCACGGGCGCCGAGCGCTGGGCGCCGGTCGATCTCGCCGCCGAGGTCGAAGCCGCAACGGGTGAAGCGCCGCAGTACCTCGACGTCGATACGACGCCGCTCCCTGAAATGATCGAATCCGGGCCCGCCGTCTTCGTCGGTAGCTACTCGGGCGGGGTGTTCGCGCTCGACGCCGAAACCGGCAATCAAATCTGGTCGAACCCCGGTGTTCGCGGCGTCACCGAGCTCGTGATGTGGAGGCAGGCTGCGCACCCGGGTCGTAACGGCGAGCCGCCGTCGCCCGAGCGGCGGCTCTTGCTCGCTGCGAGCGGCACGACGGGTCTCTGGGCGCTCGACCCCGAAACGGGCGCGGAGGTCTGGCGCCGCTCGCTCCCGAACGGCGGCTTTTCCGCGCCGGTACCCATCCAGGGCGCCTTGCTCGTGAGCGCATCTCGGCTCGGCATTTTCCTCCTGTCGCCACTCGGCGGCGAGCTCATCGACGGCATCCACATGGCCGACGGCTCGTCGATGACGCCTGCAGCAGCCGGTGCCCGCGCGTTCGTGCTCACGAACGGAGGCACGCTCCTGTCGCTACAGGTCGCGGCACCGCTCGAGCAGGTTCACCCGAACCGGCTTCCGCTGTAGAGCAGCGCGCTTTGGGGCGGGCCCAGGCGATTAGCCGTGCCCACGCCGTTACTTCAGGTACTGATTAGATCGCATAAGATACATTATGTAAACTAATTGGATTATGGGGTTGGTTTGCCGCTCCGGGCCGGACCCAGGTCTCCGCCGGTCCTAGCGCGTTGAGCCCAGCGAGCGCCGGCTCGAGGACGTGTTCATCCGCCCAGGAGCAGCGTGGCGTTTATGCGTCGCTGTCGGATCTTGCCTCGCGCGGAATCGCGCCTTTCTCGCATTTTCGGCAGCGCGCCCGCGGCACGGGATCTGCTTTCTCGAAGCAAAACCCATGATTGCCCGCGAAGTCCACACGAACCCTCCGCCCTCGCGGCGCTCGAATCCGACGACGACGACCGTCCTTCTCGCGCGGCGGCTCGCTCAGAATCCCGAGCTCGTTTTCGACGCGTGGCTCGACCCCGCGAAGATCCAGAAATGGATCGTCGGCGCTTCGCCCTCGGACCAGGTGTCCCGCATCGCCGTCGAACCCCAGGTCG
This sequence comes from Polyangiaceae bacterium, assembly GCA_036374535.1. Taxonomy (GTDB): domain Bacteria; phylum Myxococcota_A; class Polyangia; order Polyangiales; family Polyangiaceae; genus PMG-095. The sequence goes on along the minus strand of DASUTR010000494.1, from coordinate 8,947 downwards.
GCGGCACGTTTTCGTTCCTGGTAGTTCGTGACGGGCGCGAGCTCGAGCATCTCGGCGGCTACGTCGAGATTCATCGACCGCGGCGACTCGCCTTCACCTACGGCGTCGCCGTGGGACCCACGACGACGGGCGTTCGCCCCGCCACGGCAGGCGCCGGTCCCGCGGGCACGCTCGTGACTCTCGACTTCGCGCCCGCCGGAGCCGGCACCGAGCTTCGGTTGACGCACGAAGCCGTACCCGAAGAGCAAGCCCTACAGACCGAAGAGAGCTGGTCGAAGATCATCCAGGCGCTCGCGAACTCGATCGGACACTGAGTCCCGCCCCCAACCCAAAAAATCAAAGCACGTACTGATCGCCGATGGCCGTGACGGTGAGATTGACGCCCTTGAGCCGGGCGCACTCTTGCTCGACCTCGGACTGGAACACGGGCTTGATGTGATAGAGAAGCGCGGGCAAATCCTTCGGCCGCACGTATTTTTTCAGGTCTTTGATGAGGGTTCGCGGCGTGTGATGGCCGCTCACCGTGGCCAGGCGCTGCTCGCGGTCGGGGAAGCTCACTTCGAGCAAAAGCGCCTTCAGGTTCGGCTCTTTGTTCAGGAGCTCCCACAAGCGATCGGTCGGGCCCGTGTCGCCGCTGTAACCGATGGTCGCGTCGGGGCCCTGCACGATGAAGCCCGCCGATTCGATCGTGTGGCTCACGAGCACCGGCTGCACCTTGTAGCCGGCGACCTCGACCCGCTTTTCCGGTTTGAGCTCCTGAAATCGAAGCGTTGGGCGCGTCTTGCTCGGGATCTCCGTGAAGTCCGGCCAGAGTTGGTTGTTGAAGAAATGTTTCTTGAGGATGCGGAGCGTTGCCGCGGTCCCCGCGACGATGAGCGGCTCGCAGTCCGCCTGGCAGCGGTTGTCGGCGATGGTCGCGAGATCGCGGATGTGGTCGAGGTGCGCGTGGCTCACGAGGCAGGCGCTCAAGCGAAATTGTGATTTGAGGTCGAGGCCGCTCGTCAGGGACCCGGCATCGATGGCGAGGCGTTCGTCGAGCACGAAGGCGCTCGTCCGATGCTGAGGCGTCTCCCCGCCGTGACAGCCGATGACCCGGAGCTCCATGGCGCTCTTTCACACATATCCCCGACGCTCCCCGCCGGTCAAAGCTCGCGGTCCCGCACGAGCGGACGATGCACGGGGCTTGCAGGTTCCCGCGATCAGGGCTAAAAGCCCGACCCCTGCACCGGCCACGGGGCAGGTTCGCATCCGCGGTAACCTCCTGGACTTCCTGGGGGATCGTCTAACGGCAGGACGCAAGATTCTGGCTCTTGCTATCTAGGTTCGAATCCTAGTCCCCCAGCTAAAACCCCTCGCAGAACGACTCACGAAGAACGACAAGCTTCCCTTTATCATCGGCCCCATCGTCTAGCGGTTAGGACATCGGCCTCTCACGCCGGTAACGCGAGTTCGATTCTCGCTGGGGTCACTCGCTACGCTCGCGACCCCAGCGAGTCTCGGCCAGTCGGTCGCTGCCAGGGCAGCTCCCTCTGTAGGGCGATTCTCGCCGGCGGCGTCGAGCTTCGCCGCCGCCACTCGCACCGGGCGACTCCAGTGAGTCTTGGTCAGTCGGTCGCTGCAGGGCAGCTCCCTCCGTAGGGCGATTCTCGCTGGCGGCGGCGAGCTTCGCCGCCGCCACTTCCCGCCGTCACCGGCGCCTGCGCGAAGGAATGACCATCGCTTGGCGTGCGGCCGGGGCGTACGCTTTCGGGATGGGCGCTTCGGAAGGTCCATGGCGCGGACGGGGCGAAGAGGTGAACCCGTTTGCGCCTCCGGCCGAACCGGTGGCGCCGGACGAGCCGGTGAAGCTGCGGCCGGTCGTTTTCGAGGAGGCCTTCGGCGACAAATACTTCTGGCGGATCGTGGCCGCGCTGGCCGTCGGGCTCTGGGCGCTCGGCTGGTTCGGCCTTCCCCACCTTCACTGGCTCCCGACCGTCGCGATGGTCGGGTACTGCGCGTATCGGTGGGCCGGTGAACGTCGGGACGAGCGGTAGCGGCTCGGTAACTCTGGCGCTCGCCGGGGCCCAAACGCGCCGCGCCGTCGCGTTATTCGAACGGCACTTCGGGCACTTCGAACGCGTAGCCGTTCATGAACACGACCGTCGCCGTGAGCACGCGGCGAGGAACGGCGACGATGCGCGCGATGCGCGTCGCGAGCAGGATGCACGTCCTATACATAGCGTCGGGATCGAAACGGAGGCGAAGCAGGCCGGATGCTTCGGCATCGACACCGAGGATGCGCGGATTGCAGACCCCGCCCTCGCCCGCTTCGGCGATGACGACGTACTTCGTAAAGTCGATCGCGGGCGGATCGCCGAATGCCGCCTCGTCCCAGACGGCTTCGAGCTCGTCCGGGCTTCCCGCGATCCATGCCTTCCATCGAGAATCGGTGCCGCTCGTCTGTCCGTTCCAGAGCACCTTCACGCCGTCCGGCTCGCCGACGGACGCGGATGCGACGACCTTGCCCGTCGATTTCGGGGGCGTCATCGGAACGCCGCGCAGGCCGTGCGTGCAGCCGGCGAGCGCGAGCGCGGCGAGAAGCCCGACGAGCTTCACGGTGCCGGCCGGAGCTCCCACGGTCGATCGGGCGCCCCCACCCGCTCGCGAGCGAGCCAGGCGAGCACGGCGTCCGCCCAGATTTCGCGCGCGGCGTCGCTCGGGTGGATCTTGTCGGGCTTTCGCGCGAGATCCCGGACGATCTGGTCGGACTCGAGGATGCGACACGGCGCGGCGTTCGCGCGGATGACGTTGAAGATCCCCGTGTCGGGCTTCCAGAGCGGCGGAATCACCCACACGCACGGACGGCCGCCGAGCTTGCTCACGAGACGCTTCACGCCGGAAGCGCGTTGCTCGGGGTTCACGAGCTCGATCTCGTTCGCGCCGAGCGTGACGATGACGAGCGAAGGACGGTACTTCTCGACGTACTTCGGGAGCTCGGGGTTGCTCGCCCACGTCGGGACGTAGCTCGCCGTTTCGAATTCGAGCACGGTGCGCATGCCCGCGGCCTTGAAGCGCTTTCCGAGCGGCACGCCGAGCGAGCCCGCGAAGGAATCGCCGACGTGGAGGATGAGCGTCTCTTTCGGAAAATCGTAGCTTGCCGGATCGGCGGACGGCGACGTGCCGGGGTCCTGAGGTTGGGTTTTGGCGTTCGACGTACCCGCCGTTTGCGGCGCCGCATCCGCCGTTCCACTCGCGGCCGACGCCGGGACGAGCGTGCCCTCGTCGAGCGGCGAGGAGACGTCGGACGGCGCTCCGTGCCTCGCCGTGCTCGACGCGGGCGGCGCTTCGCCGAGCGGCGCGGACGCGGGCGTCGTCGCGCAACCGAGCGCTGCTGCGAAGGCGAGCGCCGCTAGGGGCAACAGGTGCTGTTCCAACCGACTCCGACGTCGCGATTCTTGCATCCGGATCCCTTGCTCACGAGGTTTCGCGCGGCGTGGCTACCACCGGAAAAGCGAAATGCACGCGGGCGCGTCGGCTGGTGGGCGCGGCAATCGGCGTCGAACTCGGGCGACGGAGCACGCTTTACGAGCGCCATGGACGCCTGAATGTCCTCGATTTCAGGCTCGATTTCGCGCTCGAGCCCGCACCCATGACCCTCCTTTTCGACCCAGCCGGGCGCGCAGCGCGGCTCGCCGGGCTTCGCGCAACGGACTCCGTTGAAGCGCGTCCCCTCCCCGCACTCCCGCTCGTGCACGCCGTGCCGGCACCGGCCCGGGCCCGCGGCGCCGAACGGGCATTTCGTCGTGTCGGGCGTGAGCGCGCAGCGAAAGCCGAGGTGTGCCCCCTTTTCGCTCGGCTTTTCACGATTGCGAAGCCGCGGGTCCATCCACTTCTCGAAGCGGCGGCTGAAGCTTCCGCCGCGGTACACCTTCGCGAACGCGTCCACGGGCGGGAACGGATAGGGGCCGTACCAATCGTCCGTCCATTCCCAGACGTTGCCGCTCACGTCGTAGAGCCCGAAAGCTCCCGCGGCGAACGATTTTACCGCGCACGAGCCATTGTGCTTCCAGCACGCTCGGCCGTCGGGCGTTCCCTCGCCCCACGGGTACGCGCGGTACTCGGCGCCGCCGCGCGCCGCGTACTCGAACTCCGCCTCGGTCGGCAGGCGCGCGCCGCGCGCTCGGCAGTACGTGTCGGCCTGGCTCCAATCGACGCAGTTCATGGGATGGGTGGCGCGCTCCGTGCGTCCGAAGTTGCACAGGATTTTCGACGCCGCTTCGCCCGTGCAGTCGCCGCCCGCGACACACTCGGCGTAGGCCTGCACCGTCACCTCGGTTTCGTCCAGGCAGAACGGCGAAAGCTCGGTGAGGTAGCGCGGGCTCTCGTCGGCGCTGCGTTTTTCGCCCGGCTCCGAGCCGATCCAAAACTTTCCGCCGGGCAGCGGTAGCATTCCCCCCGGGCACTTCGGGGGCGCGACGGGCGGCGCCGCGCGGTGCGCCCCGCTCGCGGGCGGCGCGATGCGATCGGGCGGCGGGAGCACGGCGGTCGCCGTCGGCGTGGGGGCCGCGGCCATGACGCCGCAGCGTTCGGCGAGGCGCGCGAGCCCGAGGCGCCGGGCCGTCAGGAGCTCGGGATCGGCGACGGCGCGCTCGAGCGCGCTCGCGACGCCCGCCACGTCGCCGAGCGCGCAGGCCGCGATGAGACGTAATCGGAGGGCCTCGCGCCGCACGCTCGGAAGCCGCGGTTCGAGCGCGAGCGACTGATCGAGGTAAGGCGCTGCGTCCGCGTAGCGCCCCGAGCCGAGCAGGTTTCGCCCGATGAGGTACGGGGGAAGATCATGAGCGGGCTCGCGGTCGGCCCACGCCTGCACGAGCGGCGCCGCCGCGTCCCATCCCGGCGGAAAATCGCCCTTGCCGACGAGGAGCGCCACGATCGCGCGGCGACCCGGGCCGTCGCTCGCGAGCGACTTCACGTGCAAGGTGCGCTGTCGATCCTCGGAAAAGACGAGCTTTTCCGCGGCTTCGTAGAGCGTCTTCGCCGACGCGCCGCGCTCGCGCGAGAGCTCGATGTCGGCCGCGGTTTCGAGCGCACGCGCTCGCTGCACCTTCGGCACGTCCTCGGAGCGCGTGAGCGCTAGGTAGAGGCCGAGCGCGCGATCGGGCTCGCCCGCACGGCGAGCGCACCCCGCGAGACCGAAGCGCGCCTCCACGTTGCCGCCGTCGAGGCCGAGCGCTTCGTCGAACTTCTCGCGCGCGCCCTTCACGTCGCCGGTCTCGAGCTTCTGCGCGGCTTCGCCGAGCGCACGGTCGACGATGCGGGGACAGCGCCGCGCGAAGAACGACGGCTTTTCGAAGCGCGCTTGGGCGGTCGCGAGGGCTCGCTCGGGGATCGTCATCCGGTCGAGCGCCGCGCGAAAGTCGCGCTCGAGCGCGGCGAGGCTCTTGCCGTTCGTGACGGCTTCGAGCGATTCGCCGCCGTACCAGCGCCGGATCGCCGCGGAGCCGTGTGCGGCGCGCAGCCAGCCGACGAACGCGCCGGCGACCGTGTACGCCCGCGCGGCGTTGAGCCCCAGGAAATCGAGCTCGAAAACGCGACGGAGCTCGGGCAAGAGGCCGAGCTTCTGCATCGAGGCGGCCCACTCTTCCGGGGTGAGCTCGTCGTCGTCGTCGAGCGCCGCGGCGACCGCGAAGCCCTCGATGCGTCCGGGATCCGGCCAGATGCCGCCGAGCATGCCGGCGACGCGGAACGGCCCCTGCCCGAAGCTTCCCGCGACGACGTGCGCGAGCTCGTGCTGGAGCACGGGGTGCGGAAACGGCGCGGCCTGGAGGTAGACCTCGGCGCGCCAGGGCTTGGCGATATAGGTGTTCGACGCACCCATGAGAAAGCCCTTCTCCTCGTCGCTGCCGAACAGATAGACGCGCACGCGCTCGGGACCTCGCACCCCGAAGTAGGCTTCGACGCTGGCGAGCGAGGCGTCGCAATCGCGCGCGAACAAGCGTACGTCCCGCATCGGGAGCGCGCGCGCGTACACGATGTCGCAGCGCTTGCCGGAGTGGCGGCCGCCGAGCGCCTCCGCGATCGACGCGCTCGTGCTGAAGTGGCCGAAACGCGGGCCGGACGCCGTGTTCCACAGGCTCCCCCCGAGCGCGAGGACGCCGAGTAAGGCCAGGCCCGGCCGATCGAGCAGCGCCGCACGAAACCCGCGCTCGAAGGCGCGGTCGGCGACGTTCGCGCCGAGCGCGACCGCGGCGAGCGTCAGCACCGTGCCCTGCCGGTAGGTGACCAGCCGATCCACGACGCTCACGACCGTGTCGTAGAGAGGTCCGGCGAAGACGCCGAAGTACGGATCGAAAGCGAACACCATGGGGCTCGTGTAGAAGCGCAGGAGGCTCAGCGCGATGCCCCCGAGCGGCCCGGCGAGGGCGAGCGCGACGGCGAGCGCCTTGCGTGCCCAGGCGCGCTTCGGACGCTCGGCTCGGGACACGGCGAAACCCGCGAGCCCGCCCGACACGCCGCCGAGCACGGCGCCCGCTCCCGGCCCGAGCGCGTAGAGCCAGAACCCCTCGCTCGGGTCGCAGAAGCCGACGCGCACGCCGTGGATCAGCACCGTCACGAACGCGGCGAGCGCGAGCAGCGCGCCGAACGTCGCGCCGCGCGCCACGGCGTCGCTCGCCGAAGGGCGAGCCCGGGCGAGCTCGAGCGCGACGGCGACGGACGCGACGGACGGGAGCAAGACGCCCGCAGCGAGCGCGGCTTCGTAGCCGGGCCCGGCGAACTGCGGCAGAAAGCCGAGCGCGAAGAGCCCGAGCGCTCCGAGCGCGAGGCCGAGCGACCGACCCTTCGGCAGCGAAAGGCCCGCCGGTAGCTTCAGACCTGCGCCTCGTTCTCGTGGGTCGGCTCGTCGTCCTCCGAGTCCGCGGGGTCGGGATCGCCGAGCACGTGCCCGAGCACGTCGTCGATGCGGCTCACGAGATGCACGGTCATTTCGTCGCGCACTTCGCTCGGCACCTCGTCGAGATCCACCTGATTCTTCGCGGGTAGGACGATCTGGCGGACGCCGGCGCGGTGGGCCGCGAGCACCTGGTCCTTGACGTTTTCGACGGGCAGGACGCTGCCACGGAGCGTGATCTCGCCCGTCACGGCGACGTCGGGCCGGCAGGGCGTGCGAAGCAGCAGAGAGGCGACGGCCGTGAAGATCGGCAGGCCCACGGCGGCGGCGTCGCGCCCCGAGCCGCCGCGCGGCGCGTGCACGTGGAGATCGATCGATTTCAGCCAGGCGGGATCGAGGCTCAGCCGCTCGGCTCGCGAGCGCACGAGCGACACGGCCGTGTGTGCCGCTTCCTTCATCACGTCGCGCATGCTGCCCGTGATGGCGATCTCGCCCTTGCCCGGCATCTTCGTCGCTTCGACGATGAGGAGGTCACCGCCGGCGCCGGACGTCGAAAGCCCGACGGAGACGCCGGGAACGAACCGCCGCTCGGCGAGCTCGGGCAGGTGCCGCTCGGGGCCGAGCAGCTCGCGCACGATCTCGGGCGTGACACGCAACGACTCGATGCTCTTGCCCTCGGCGAGCTTCACCGTCACGTCGCGACAGATCGCCGCGATCTCGCGTTCGAGATTTCGGACACCGGCCTCGCGCGTATAGAAATCGATGAGCGTCTCCGTCCCCTCGCGCTCGAACGCGACCTGCGTGGGCGCGAGCCCGTGCTCGCGGATCTGCTTCGGGATCAGGAACTGATCGGCGATGGCGCGTTTTTCGGTGCGCGTGTAGCCAGGCACCTCGATGAGCTCCATGCGATCCTTGAGCGGCTCCGGGATCTGCCAGCCGTAGTTCGCGGTCGCGAGGAAGGTCACCTCCGAGAGATCGAACGGCAGGTCGATGTAGTGATCGACGAACGTCGAGTTCTGTTCGGGATCGAGCACCTCGAGCAGGGCCGCCGCCGGGTCACCGCGAAGGTCCACGCCCATCTTGTCGACCTCGTCGAGCACGAGCACGGGGTTTCGCGTCTGGACCTTCTTCAGCGCCTGGATGATGCGGCCCGGCAGCGCGCCGACGTACGTGCGCCGGTGTCCGCGGATCTCGGCCTCGTCGCGCACGCCGCCGAGCGAAATGCGTCCGTAGCGGCGGCCCATGGCCCGCGCGATCGAGCGCCCGAGGGACGTCTTGCCGACGCCCGGGGGCCCGACGAAGAGCAAGATCGGGCCCTTCTTGTCGCTACGGAGCTGGCGAATCGCGCAGTACTCGACGATGCGTCGCTTCACGCGCGTGAGCCCGTAGTGATCCTCGTCGAGGCAGCGCTTCACCTCGTGCACGTCGATGCGATCGGGCGTCGTGCGGTTCCAGGGCAAATCGGCGAGCCATTCGACGTAGGTGCGCGTCACCTGATACTCGGCCGACTGCGGCTGCATGCTCGAGAGACGTCCGAGTTGTTTGCGCGCCGCCTTCTGCACCTCGGCGGGCGGCTCGGCGCGTGCGATCCGCTCGCGCAGTTGCTCGATCTCGTCGTCGTCGCCGCCCTCCCCGAGCTCCTCGCGGATGTTCTTCATGTGCTGCCGCAGCACGTATTCGCGCTGCGAGCGGCTCATCTCGGTCTGCACGACGTTCGAGATGCGGTCCTTCGCCTTCAATACTTCGAGCTGGCGCTCGACCATGGCGAGGACGAGCTCGACGCGCGTCTTCACGTCGAACGCTTCGAGGATGCTCTGGCGGACCGCGATTCCGGCCTGCTCTTCGGGGAAATTCGAGGCGATGAGATCGGCGAGCGCGCCGGGCTCGCGCACGTTGTCGAGGATGCTCGCCGTTTCCTTCGGCAGGTTCGGCATCAGCGCGAGCACCTCGCGCGTGCGCTCGCGCAACCGCTGACCACTCTCGACGGGGGACGCCGCGTCGGGCTCCTCCGTGACGCGCAGCACGTCGGCGCGCATGTAGGGTTCGAGCCCGTGCGCCGCGGTGAGCCGGAAGCGGCGT
>DASUTR010000493.1:0-7155 GCA_036374535.1 Polyangiaceae bacterium | reverse complement strand
GCCATGCGCGAAGCGGTGAGCGCCGGCCGCAAGGCGTACCTCGCGGGCCGAATGCCGAAGCGCCTGCACGCGAGCGCGTCGAGCCCCGAGAGCGGTCTCATCGAATGACCGTCCCGCCTCCGGGGGCGGCCGTCGCAGCGCTGCCGCCGCTCACCGCGTATCAGAAGCGGCTCTTCGCCTTTCTCGGCGTCGCGACGTTCTTCGAGGGCTACGATTTTTTCGCGCTGACGCAGGTCTTGCCCCACCTGCGCAAAGATTTCTCGCTCGACCACGCCGCCACCGGCTGGCTGCTCGGCCTCGTCAATTTCGGGACGATGCTCGCGTACCTGCTCGTCGGCAAGGCCGACCGCTGGGGCCGGCGCCGCGTGCTCAGCGTGACGATCGTCGGCTACACGGTGTTCACCGTGCTCTCGGGGCTCGCGCCGAACCCGTGGATCTTCGCTTTGTTGCAGATGGTCGCGCGCATCTTTCTCATCGGCGAGTGGGCGACGAGTATGGTGATGGCGGCCGAGGAGTTTCCAGCCGCCCGGCGCGGCATGGTGATCGGCGTCGTCAGCGCGACGGCAGGCCTCGGCTCCATCGTGTGCGCGCTCGCCGTGCCCCCGCTGACCGCGGCGTTCGGCTGGCGGAGCGTCTATCTAGCGGCCGTCGTTCCCCTCGTCCTCGTCGCCTGGGCGCGGCGGGGGCTCCGCGAAACCGAGCGTTTCGCGCAACGCGTGGGGACGGACCGCCATCGCTCGCTGCTCGAGATTTTCCGCGGACCCTACCGGCGGCGCGTGCTCGAGCTCGGAGCCATCTGGTTTCTCACCTACGTCTGCACGCAGAACGTCGTCTCGCTCTGGAAGGACTACGCCCTCGGCGAGCTCCACCTGACCGAGAGCGATGCCGCTCGCGTCATCACCATCGGCGCCGGCATTTCGATGCCGCTCATCTTCTTCGCCGGAAAGCTCTTCGACGTCATCGGGCGCCGGCGCGGCGCGGTGGTCGTGTACGCGGCCTTGGTCGCAGGCGTGCTCGGGGGCTACTCGTTCGAGGGCGTCGGCGCCCTCGCGCTCTCGATGGTGGTCGCGGTGTTCGGATTGAACGCGGTGCTCACGCTGCTCAATACGTTCACGACCGAGCTCTTTCCGACCGAGCTCCGCGGCGACGCGTTTCTCTGGTCGAACAATCTCATCGGGCGGGTCGGCTACGTGCTCTCGCCCGTCGTCGTCGGCCACCTTGCCGCCGGCGCCGGCTGGGGACCGGTCATGCGGGTCAGCGCCATTTTTCCCGCGATTGCGCTCGGGCTCTTGCTCTTTCTCCTGCCCGAGACGAAGGGACGCGAGCTCGAGCAAACCTCCGAGCTCGGTACGCCGTCGTGACCGGTTCGAGCGAGCCCCGACGCGCCTCCCCCACCCTCGACGGAGCGCGCGGCAGCTTCGTCAACGACGTCGCGCCGGCGCTGATTTGGACGGTCATCGTTTTCGTGTTCGGGGGGATCCCGAACCCGGGACCGCCGGTTCCGCTCGACTTTCCCATCGACAAGCTCGAACACGCGGTCGCCTTCGCCGTGCTGCAGATCCTCGCGTTGCGCGCGCTCCGCTACGAGCTCCCGGGAACGTGGCCGCGGGCGATGCCGTGGGTCGCCGCATTCCTCTCGACCCTCGTCGGCGGCGCGCTCGAGCTCTACCAGCTCACGGTCCCGAACCGCTCGGCCGAGCTCCTCGATCTCGTTTCGGACGGAGTCGGAGCGGTCCTCGCCGCGCTCTTCTCGGTCGCGCTCGAGCGGCGGCGGGCCTCCGTGCCGACGCAAAGTCGCACTCAGCCGTAAGCGTCGGCGGCCTCGGCGAGGAGCGCGAAGGCAGCGCCCTTTTCGCGCAAGAGCTCGATCGTCGCCGTGAGCGCCCCGAGCTTTCGCGAGAGCGGAAGCTTCGCGTCGGGCTGATGCGCGCCGAGCGCGCCGAGGCCGTCCTCGCTGCCCAGGAAATCGATGCCGTGAAGCTCGAGGTTCACGAACGTCTCGCCGAGGACGGTGCGCGTGAGCAGTCGCGCTCCGTCGGCTCCCGCCAAGACGAGCGCGGTGCCGATGAACGGCAGCCTCGCCCCCGGCGTCACCTGGATGGGGAGCTCGAGCACGCCGTTTCCGCTTTTCCAGTAGGGTTTTCCGACGCGATAAGGGCGCGACGGGGCGCGGAGCACGCTCGGCGTATCGAGCACCGATTGCGACGTTCGCCCGCGGAGCCGCATGCTGAAAAGCTTCGCGGCTTTGGCGGCGTAGTACGGCGGACTCGGGAAGACGGAAGAATCGTAGGCGACGCCGAGCTCGGAGAGGGCATCGAAGAGGTCGTCGCTCACCGTGTAGCCCGGCGCGCGAAAGCCCTTGGGTCGCTTGCCGACGGCGCGCTCGAGCGACCGCGAGCCCTCGTCGATCTCCGTCCTCAGCTCCTTCGGTTCGCGGCACGAAAGGTCGTACGCGTGCGAGTACGAGTGATTACCGACCTCGTGTCCCCCTTCGACGAGCTTCTTCAGCGCCGAGGCGCTCTCGGCGCGCTCGAGATCGCGGCCCACGGCGAACCACGTGACCGGCACGTCGAGCGAGCGCGCCCAATCGGCCGCGCGCGGCACGGCGAGGTCGTACACCGCGTGCGCGCCGCCCGGGGGCGCCGAGAGCCCGTGGATCGCGTGGTAGTGATGAAGCTCGTCGAGATCGATCGAGACGGAGGCAAGCTTCATCGGACGCCCCCGGCCGCCGACCTCGGCACGCGCGCGGAAGCCTCGAAGAACGCGTGGAGGCTCGCCGTTACCCGCTCGCGCTCCGTGACCGAGAGCTCGGGGTGGACGGGCAGCGAGAGCACCTCGCGGGCGGCGTTTTCGGCGACGGGAAGCGCGCTCCGGCGCGGCGCGAGCGCGGCGAGCGCGGGCTGGAGATGGAGCGGCTTCGGATAATAGACGGCACTGTCGATGCCCGCTTCCCGGAGGTGCTGCGCCAGGGCGTCGCGACGTCGGTCGCGCACGCGCACGGTGTACGCGGAAACGGACGACTCCGTACCCGCGACGCGCGGCGGCAGCCCGAGCCCCGAGATACCGGAGAGAGCCTCGTCGTACGCACGAGCATGCGCGCGCCGCGCCGCGAGCCAGCCCGGAAGGTGCGGAAGCTTCACCGAGAGCACGGCCGCCTGCAGCGCGTCGAGCCGGTGATTCCCTCCGAAGGGCAGCTCGTGCTCGTTCTTCCGAACCCCGCCGTGCGTGCGCAGCCGCACGAGACGATCTGCCAGCGCTCGGTCGCTCGTAACGACCGCTCCTGCGTCCCCGAACGCGCCGAGCGGCTTCGAGGGATGGAAGCTGAAACAGCCGACGCGCCCGACGGCGCCCGCGGCTTTGCTGCCGTATTTCGCGCCGAGCGCCTGTGCCGCGTCCTCGACGAGCGCGATGCCGCGCGCCTCGGCGAGCTCGGCGAGCTCGGCGAGCTCGGCCGGTTGCCCGAACAGGTGCACGACGAGGATCGCCTTCGTCCGCGGGGTCACGGCGCGCGCCGCGGCACCGGGATCGAGGGCCAGCGTGTCGGCTCGCACGTCGGCAAACACCGGCGTCGCGCCCGTCCGGCAGACGGCCCCCGCCGTCGCGAAAAAGGTGAACGGCGTGGTCACGACCTCGTCCCCCGGGCCCACGCCGAGCGCGAGCAACGCGAGCAGGAGCGCATCGCTGCCGCTCTTCACGCCGACGGCGTGCGGCACGCCCACGAATTCGGCGAGCGCCCGCTCGAACGTCGCGACGCGCGGCCCGAGCACGAACGACTGCTCGGTGCACACCGCCGCGAGAACGGGCTCGAGCTCGCCCCGGAGCGCCTCGTACTGTTTCTGGAGGTCGGCGAGCGGGATCACGGGTGAAACGAACCACGAACCCTCTGATAAGGTCCAGCCGCTCGTGTCCGAGGCCGCACTTCTTGCACGGATTTCCGACCGCTCGCTCCGCGTCGTCGTCGTCGGAGCCGGTTACGTGGGCCTGCCCGTGGCCGTCGCCCTCGCACGCACGGGCTTCCTAACGACCGCTTTGGACAGCGATCCGACGCGAGTTCACGAGCTCGCTCGGGGGCGCTCGTACGTCTCGGACGTCCCGAACGAAGAAGTCCTCGCCGCGACGCGTAGCGGGAAACTCCACGCGACCGACGATCTCGGCGTGCTCGCGCAGACCGACGCCGTCATCGTTTGCGTGCCGACGCCGCTCGACAAGACGCGCAACCCCGACGTGCGCCACGTGCTCGAAGCCGCCGACGCGGTCGCGCGCCACCAGCGCGACGGCATGCTCGTCGTGCTCGAATCGACGAGCTACCCGGGGACGACGCGCGAGCTTCTCGTGCCGCGCCTCACGCGCGGGCACCATCGCCTCGGCCACTCGGTCTTCGTCGCTTTCTCGCCCGAGCGCATCGATCCGGGGAACCGCGCGTACCGCCTCGAGAACACGCCGAAGGTCGTGGGCGGCGGCTGCGCGGCGTCGCTCCGCGTCGCTTGCGCGCTCTACGCGACGTTCGTCGAGCGCGTCGTGCCCGTCTCGTCGCTCGAGGTCGCCGAAACCGCGAAGCTCCTCGAAAATACCTTTCGCGCCGTGAACATCGCGCTCGTGAACGAGCTTGCGCTGATGAGCGCCGAGCTCGGCGTCGATGCGCACGAGGTCATCGATGCCGCGGCGACCAAACCGTTCGGCTTCATGCCCTTCTATCCGGGACCGGGGCTCGGAGGACACTGCGTGCCGGTCGATCCTCTCTATCTTTCGTGGCGCATGCGGCGCGTCGAACGGCGCGCGCGCTTCGTCGAGCTCGCCGACGACGTGAACCGCTCGATGCCGGCGCACGTCGTCGGTCGCGTCGCCGACGCGCTGAACGAACGCTCGCGACCGCTCCGAGACGCGCGCGTGCTCGTCTACGGCGTCGCCTACAAACCGAACGTCGCGGACACGCGCGAATCGCCGGGCATCGAGATGCTGACGCTCCTCGCGCGGCGCGGTGCGGCCGTCGCCTTCGCGGATCCCTTCGTTCCGCGCGTGCGCACGGCCGAGCTTTCGCTCGAGCGCGTCGACGTCTCGACGGGTTTCTCGGGCTGGGACGCGGTCGTCGTGGCGACCGATCACGCCGCGCTCGACACCGCCCGGCTGCTCGACGACGCGAGCCTGATCGTCGATCCGCGCGGAGCGCTCCGTGGCAGGACGGCCCGCCCCGGAACGCTCTACGGGTTGTGAGCGCGCGAGCGGCTCAGCCGCCGGCCATCTTCGCGACCTCGGCAGCGAAGTCGGCGCCGGTCGGCTTCTCGACGCCCTCGCCCCGCTCGAAGCGCACGAAGCGCGCCAGGACGACGTCCGTGCCGAGCTCCTTGGCGAGCGCGGCGCGGAGCTGGTCGACCGTCTTGTCGGAATCGAGGACGCTCACCTGCTCGAGCAGGCACACTTCCTTGGTCCACTTCGCGAGCTTGCCTTCGATGATCTTCGGGCGAGCCTTCTCGGGCTTGCCCTCCTCGACGAGCTGCGCCTCGTAGATGTCCGCCTGCTTCTTCTTCGCCTCTTCGGGGATTTCCGAAGCCGTGAGGTAGAGCGGGCTCATCGCGGCGGCCTGCATGGACGTGTCGTCCGCGAACTTCTCGAACGCGGGCGCCTTCGCGGCGGCGTCGGAGCCGGCGCGAACGCCGAGCAAGACGCCGACCTTCCCGCCGAGGTGCACGTACGACTGCACCTTACCCGGGCCGTCGATCGTGACGCGATCCCAGCGGCGAATCGTGATGTTCTCGCCGAGCTTGCCGACGAGCGCCTGGCGGGTGGCTTCCACGGTCTCCGAGCCGCCGGGAAACGGCTCGGCGCCTAGGTCCGCGCCGGTCTTGGCCTTTTGCGCGGCCGCGACGACGCCGTCGACGAACTTCAAGAAGTCCGCGTTGCGCGCAGCGAAGTCCGTCTGGATGTTCACCTCGACGAGGACGCCCATCTTGCCGTCGGCCGAGAGCGCCGACGCGACGACACCCTCGGTCGCGATGGCGCCGGCGCGCTTGGCGCTCTTGGCGAGACCCTTCTTGAGGATGACCTCGACCGCCTTCTCCATGTCGCCGCCGGCTTCGAGGAGGGCGGCGCGGCAGTCGTTGAGCCCCGCCTGCGTGCGGTCGCGGAGCTCCTTCACCTGCTTCATGTCGACGTTGCTCATGACGGCTGCTCCGGGTCCTGCGGGCGGACGCGCGACGCGTAGACGACCTGCGCCTCGGGTGCTCCCGAGCGCTGGTTCTGCTGGTTGCCGGCGTCACGCTCGCGAGCCTGCTGGTGCGCGCGGCGGCGAGCGAGCCCGTGAACGCAGGCGTCCGCGATGGCGCCCGTGACGAGGCGAACCGAACGGATGGCGTCGTCGTTGCCGGGGATCACGTAGTCGACGAGATCCGGATCGCAGTTCGTGTCGGTGATGGCGACGATTGGAACGTGGAGCTTGCGCGCCTCGCTGACCGCGATCTGTTCCTGCGCCGGGTCGATCACGAACACCGCTTGCGGCAGCTGTCCCATGCCCTTGAGCCCGCCGATGTACTTCTCGAGGCGAGCGCGCTCTTTCTCGAGCTGCACGACCTCTTTCTTCGGGAGCTGCTCGTGCGTGCCGTCCTCGCGCATGCGCTCGAGGGTGCGGAGGCGATCGAGACCGCCCTTGATGGTGCGGAAGTTCGTGAGCGTTCCGCCGAGCCAGCGATTGGTGACGAAGAACATGCTCGCGCGGCGCGCCTCTTCCTGGACGATCTCTTGCGCTTGCCGCTTCGTGCCGACGAAGAGCACCGAACCGCCGCGCCCGACGGTGTCGACGACGAAGTCGAAGGCGCGCTTGAAGAGCCGCGCGGTCTGGTCGAGGTTGACGATGTGGATGCCGCTGCGAGCACCGTAGATGTACGGCCGCATCTTCGGGTTCCAGCGCTTCGTCTGGTGACCGAAGTGGACGCCCGCTTCGAACAACGCGCGAACGCTCAAGGGTTCGCTCGGATCGCGCAACGCGCGCGCCATCTCGTTCGAGGTTTCGGGAGGCGGATTGGGGATTTCGGCGTCGACGACGCCGGTCGTGGATTCGTTCATACTGCGCTGCTCCTTTCGGTTGATCCTCCGCCCCGCCGCGGGCAAGCCCGAGAACTTCTCGAGCACCGAACCCGACGGACGCGCTTCGGGGCGTGTGGT
>DASUTR010000492.1:0-11365 GCA_036374535.1 Polyangiaceae bacterium | reverse complement strand
CCGACGTCGTCGAGTTCGCGCCGCGGCTCATGCCGCGGCAGCTCGACAGCGCCGGCGCGCGCTTGCTCACCCGCAGCATCCGGGCCCTCGGGGTGAACGTGCACCTCGGTCGCGCGGCTCAGCGCATCCTAGGCGACGCTCGTGCCGAAGGCGTCGAGTTCGCCGACGGCGAGCCGCTCGACTGCGAGCTCGTGGTGATCGCGGCGGGCCTTCGGCCCCGCGACGAGCTCGCGCGCCAGTCGGGAATCGACGTCGGGGACCGCGGCGGAATCGTCGTCGACGACGAGCTCCGCACGAACGATCCCGCGATCTACGCCATCGGCGAGTGCGCCCTCCATCGCGGTACCGTCTACGGGCTCGTCGCCCCGGGCTACGAGATGGCGAGCGCGCTCGCTCGCACCCTGACCGACTCACGCACAGAGTTCCGAGGCGCCGATCAATCGTCGAAGCTCAAGCTGCTCGGTGTGGACGTCGCGAGCTTCGGCGATCCATTCGCGGACACGACGGGCGGCTCGTCGATCACGTACGAGGACCTCGTCAAGGGCGTCTACAAGAAGCTCGTCATCAGCGAGGACAAGACGCGCCTGCTCGGCGGCGTGCTCGTGGGCGACAGCTCGGATTACGCGAAGCTCACGCAGTTTCTGCGCACGGGCGAGCCTTTGCCCGATTCGCCGGAGGAGCTCATCTTCGGCGTGCGCGAGGGTCAATCCGCCGCGGGCTCGCTCGGCGAGTCGGCTCAGGTGTGCTCGTGCAACAACGTCACGAAGCGCGAGATTTGCCACGCGGTCCGCAAGGGCGAGTGCTCGACGCTCGTCGACATCAAGAAGAAGACCCGCGCCGGAACCGGGTGCGGCGGCTGTCTGCCGCTCGTCACCGACCTCTTGAACGCCGAGCTCAAGGCGAGCGGTCAGGTCGTACGCGAAAACCTGTGCGAGCACTTCGCCTTCAGCCGCAAGGAGCTCTACGAAATCGTCAAGATCAAGCGCCACCGCACCTTCGACGAGGTGCTGCGCACGCACGGCACGGGAAACGGCTGCGAGATCTGCAAGCCGACGCTCGCCTCGATCCTCGCGAGCCTGCACAACGAGATGATCCTCGCCGACGAGCACGCGACGCTCCAGGACTCGAACGATCGTTTTCTCGCGAATCTCCAGCGCACGGGCCTCTACTCGGTGATACCCCGCATCGCGGGCGGCGAGATCACGCCCGAGAAGCTGATCGTCATCGGAGAGGTCGCGAAGAAATACGGCCTCTACACGAAAATCACGGGCGGGCAGCGCATCGATCTCCTCGGCGCGCGCCTCGAGCAGCTACCCGACATTTGGGAAGACCTCGTGCGCGCCGGTTTCGAAAGCGGCCACGCCTACGGCAAGGCGATGCGCACGGTGAAGAGCTGCGTGGGCTCGACATGGTGCCGCTTCGGCGTGCAGGACTCGGTGGCGTTCTCGATCCGAGTCGAGAATCGCTACAAGGGCCTCCGCGCGCCGCACAAATTGAAGTCGGCCGTGAGCGGTTGCGTGCGCGAGTGCGCCGAGGCCCAAAGCAAGGATTTCGGGCTCATCGCGACGGAGAAGGGCTGGAACCTCTACGTGTGCGGCAACGGCGGCGCGAAACCGAAGCACGCCATCTTGCTCGCGTCGGACCTCGACGAGGAAACGGCGCTCAAATACATCGACCGCTTCCTGATGTACTACATCCAGACCGCCGATCGACTGACGCGCACGGCGACGTGGCTCGACAAGCTCGAAGGCGGCATCGACTACCTGCGCGACGTGATCATCCACGATCGCCTGGGCATCGCCGCCGAGCTCGAGCAGCAGATGCAGTACCTCGTCGACACCTACAAGTGCGAGTGGACCGAGGTCGTGAACGACCCGAGCAAGCGCGCTCGGTTCCGGCACTTCGCGAACAGCGCCGAACCCGACGAGAACGTCGCGTTGATCGAAGAGCGCGGCCAGAAGCGTCCGCGCGAATGGGTGAAGGACAAGCCGGCGGCGCTACGCGATCGCTTGCATCTGCCGCTGCTTCAAACGTCGTGGGTGCGAGTCGGTTCCGTCGCCGATTTCCCGAAAGACGGCGGAATGGCCGTTCGCTACGGGAACGCGCAGATCGCCGTTTACCACTTCGCTTCGAGGGGCGAGTGGTACGCGTGCCAGAACATGTGCCCGCACATGCGGGACATGGTGCTCGCGCGCGGGCTCCTCGGCGATCAGAAGGGCACGCCGAAGGTCGCCTGCCCGCAGCACAAGAAGACGTTCTCGCTCAAGACCGGCGAGTGTCTGAGCGGCGATCCGTACAAGGTGCGCACCTTCCCGGTCCGCATCGAGGGGGATCAGGTCTTGCTCGAGCTGCCGAGCCCCGCGGAAATCGAAAAACTCGTTCCCGTTCCCGATCACTGCGCCGGCGCGACTTCGGCTGCAGCGGAGTGACATGAAGGCCAATCGCATCGATCTCTTCAGCTTCCGAACGCCCGCCATGCGGGCGTTCCACGTGGCATGGGTTTCCTTCTTCCTTTGCTTCTTCGGCTGGTTCGGCGTCGCGCCGCTGATGCCCGTCATCCGGAAAGAGCTCGGGCTCACGAGCGAACAGGTGGGCAACGTCGTCATCGCGTCCGTCTCGGCCACGGTGCTCGCGCGACTCGGCGTCGGCTGGCTCTGCGACCGCTTCGGCCCGCGCAGAATCTACGCGGCCTTGCTCGTCGTCGGCGCGCTGCCCGTCATGGGCATCGGCCTCGCGCGCGACTACGAGTCGTTCCTCGCGTTTCGCTTCGCGATCGGCGCCGTGGGCGCGTCGTTCGTCATCACGCAGTACCACACGACCGCCATGTTCGCGCCCAACGTCGTCGGCACCGCGAACGCGACCGCGGCAGGCTGGGGCAACCTCGGCGGCGGCGTCACGCAGGTCGTGATGCCGTTCGTGTTCGCGGCCTTCGTGACCCTCGGCTTCTCGTCGAGCTCGGCGTGGCGCGTCGCCATGATCGTGCCCGGCGTGCTCATGCTCGTCGCCGCAGCGGCCTACCTGCTCTTCACCCAAGACACGCCCGAGGGTCGCTTCGTGAGACCGGCAGCCGCCCAGGGAACCTCGCAGCGCTTCCTTTCGGCCGCGCGCGACGGGCGCACGTGGATTCTCGCGCTCGCCTACGGCGCCTGCTTCGGCGTCGAGCTCACCGTGCACAACGTCGCCGCGCTCTATTTCCACGATCGCTTCGAGCTCGATCTGAAGACGGCCGGTCTCGTCGCCGGCTCCTTCGGCGTGCTCGCTCTCTTCGCGCGCACGCTCGGCGGATTCGCGGGCGATCGCGTCGGCAAGCGCCTCGGGCTCAAGGGCCGCGTGGCGACGCTCGCCGCCGTGCTCGCGGCCGAGGGCCTCGCCCTCGTCCTGTTCTCGAGAATGACCGTGCTTCCGCTGGCCGTGGCGACCCTCGTCGTCTTCGGCCTGTTCACGCACATGTCGGCCGGGGCGACGTACGCGGTCTCCCCGTTCGTCCGTCGTGACGCCGTCGGCGCGGTGACGGGCATCGTCGGCGCGGGGGGCAACGCGGGCGCCGTGGCGGCCGGCTTCCTGTTCCGCTCCGACACCGCCGGCATGCAGACGGCGTTCCTCGTGCTCGGCATCGCGGTCGTCGCGTCGGCCGCGCTCGTCTTGCTCGTCCGCTTTACGGCGGCCGACGAAGCGACCAATCGCTTGGAGCTCACTCGCGCCGCGGGCGCCGCGAGCACAGCGGGCGCCGGGAACGCCGGAGTTCTCCCCGCGGCGGCCGAATGAGCATGGTCTCCGACGCCTCCGTGCTCTTGCCGAAGCCCGCGCGCGAGCCGGCACGCGTGCGCCTGCCCCTCGTCCAGAAGTATCTGGACGAACAGAAACGCCTGACGGCCGTCGAACGCTTCTCCCAGCGTCACGAAGTGGACGCGCTCGCGCCAGGCGCCCGCTATTACCGCGACCTCCTGCCGCTCGAGCGCCCGGGCCCGGGCCAGCAGCTCTCGTTCCAGGTCGATCTCGACGCCTGCAGCGGATGCAAAGCGTGCGTCACGGCTTGCCACCACCTGAACGGCCTCGACGACGACGAGGGCGAAACCTGGCGTAGCGTGGGTTTGCTCCACGGGGGCTCGGCGGCGGAACCCGTGCAGCAAACGGTGACGACCGCGTGTCATCACTGCCTCGAACCAGCGTGCATGAAGGGTTGCCCCGTCGGCGCGTACGAGAAGGATCCGGTGACCGGGATCGTCAAGCACCTCGACGATCAGTGCATCGGCTGCCAGTACTGCACGCTCACCTGTCCCTACGAGGTGCCGCAGTATTCGAAGAAGCGCGGCATCGTCAGAAAGTGCGACATGTGCTCGGATCGGCTCGCCGTGGGCGAGCCGCCCGCGTGCGTGCAGGCGTGCCCGAACGAGGCGATCTCGATCCGCGTCGTCGATACCGCGCAGGTGCTGGAGGACGCGCAGGGCGAAGCGTTCCTGCCGGGCGCGCCGCCGCCCACCGTGACGGTGCCGACCACGACGTACAAGACGCGCCGCGCGATCCCGAGAAACCTCCTGCCGGCCGATTTTCACCGGGTGCGCACGTCGCACCAGCACTTCCCTCTCGTCGTTCTGCTCGTGCTCACCCAGCTGTCCGTCGGGACGTTCGTGGTCGACCTCGCGATGGGAACGCTCGGAAGCGGCGCGCTCGCCATCGGAGGGCCCCAGCGCTCGCTGCTCGCGCTCGCCATGGGACTGCTCGCGCTCGGCGCAAGCACGTTCCACCTAGGACGGCCCGCCTACGCGTTTCGCGCCGTGCTCGGAATCCGAACCTCGTGGATGAGTCGCGAGGTCTTGGCGTTCGGCCTGTTCGCCGGCACCGCCGTGCTGCACGCGGCGCTCTATTGGGTGGAGCCGGCGGCCGCGCTCCTCGGCGTCACGCTGCCTGCCGCGGAGACGCTCGCGAGAGCCCACACGGCGCTAGGCTTCCTGGTCGCCGCGAGCGGCGTCCTCGGCGTCGTCTGCTCGGTGATGCTGTATCAGGTGACCTCGCGCCGCTGGTGGAGCCTGGCGCGAACGACGCTCCGCTTCGTGCTCACCTCCGCGGTGCTCGGGCTCGCCACGACGACGGTCGGCATCCTCCTCTCGGGCGCCCTCGACGGACGGTCCGCCGACGCGCTTTCCGCGGCGCGCTCGCTAGCCGTCCCGCTGCTCGTCGTCGTCTCCCTCAAGCTCCTCGCCGACGCCGAGATCTTCGTGCACCTGAAGACACGCGGGCTCGGCGAGCTGAAACGCACGGCGCTCCTGCTCGTCGGCGAGCTCAAGAAATTCTCCGCCGCGCGCTTCGGCCTCGGACTGCTCGCGGTCGTCATCGTCGCCGCGTTCGCGAGGGGCATCGCGCTCGAGCCGCTCGCAGCGCTCGCTCTCGGCACGCTCTCGTGGACCCTCCTCGTGCTCGCCGAGGGCGTCGAGCGCATGCTGTTTTTCCGCGCCCTCAGCGCCCCGAAGATGCCGGGAGCGGTCGGTCCGTGACGAAAAAGCTCGTCGATTCGGTGCTCGGACTGCTGCATCAACGCCGGGGGCCGCTCACCGCCGAGCTCGTGCGGACGCCCGGCGGTTTCGGGCTCGGCCAGGTCCCGGCATCGAAAAAACCCGACGCGACCACGACGGCCGTCTGCGGCTTCTGCTCGACGGGCTGCGGGCTCGAAATCCACATGAAGAACGGAGCCGCGGTCGGGCTTTCGCCCGCGCGCGACTATTCGGTGAACTTCGGAATGGCGTGCCCGAAAGGCTGGGAGGCGCTCGCTCCGTTGCGCTCGAAAGATCGCGCGACCGAGCCGCTCTTGCGGAACGAGCGCGGAGCCATGACGCCGGTTTCGTGGGAGACGGCGCTCGAAACGTTCGTCACCCGCATGAAGGCGATCCAGGAAAAGCACGGACCGTCTTCCGTCGCGTGGCTCGGGACGGGACAGATCCCGACCGAAGAGCTCGCGCTCCTGGGTTCGTTCGCGAAGTTCGGCATGGGTGTCGTGCACGGCGACGGCAACACGCGCCAGTGCATGGCGACCGCGGTCGTCGCGTACAAGGAAGCCTTCGGCTTCGACGCTCCGCCGTACACGTACGAAGACTTCGAGGAATCGGACGTCATCGTTCTCGTCGGGTCGAACCTCTGCATCGCGCATCCCATCTTGTGGGAGCGCATCTGCCGCAACCCGCACGGCCCCGAAATCGTCGTCGTCGATCCGCGCCGCACCGAGACGGCGATGAACGCGACGCTACACCTGGCGCCGAACCCGAAGTCCGATCTCACGCTGTTCTACGCCGTCGCGCGCCATCTCATCGCGCGCGACTGGCTCGACCGCGATTTCATCGCCGAGCACACGAACGGCTTCGAAGAGTTCTCCGCCCACGTCGAGAAATACTCGATTCAGGCCGCATCGGAAGCGACCGGGCTCGCGCCCGACGCCATCGCCCGCTTCGCTCAGCTCGTCGGCAACGGCAAGCGCGTGAGCTTCTGGTGGACGATGGGCGTAAACCAGAGCCACGAAGGCGTGCGGGTCGCTCAGGCGCTCATCAACTTGGCGCTCCTCACCGGTAACATCGGCCGTCCCGGCACGGGCGCGAACTCCATCACCGGTCAGTGCAACGCGATGGGCTCGCGCCTGTTCAGCAACACGACGAACCTCCTCGGCGGGCGCGATTTCAAGAACCCCGAGCACAGGGACGAGGTCGCTCGGATCCTCGGCATGCCCGCCGAGCGCATTCCGAGCGAGCCGAGCCTCGCGTACGATCAGATCTTCGAAGGCATCCTGCGCGGCGACATTCGCGGGCTCTGGATCGTGGCCACGAACACCGCGCACTCCTGGATCAACCAGGCCGACGCCATCGACGTCCTGAAACGCCTCGATTTCCTGGTCGTGCAGGACATGTACACGACGACCGAGACTGCGGCGCTCGCGCACCTGCTCCTGCCTGCCGCCGGATGGGGCGAAAAAGAGGGGACGTTCATCAACTCGGAGCGGCGCGTCGGCCTCTTGAAGAAGGTGTGCCAGGCGCCCGGGCAGGCGCTCGCCGATTTTTCGATCGTGAAGCTCGTCGCCGAGGCGTGGGGCGTCGGCGAGCTCTTCCGCCGCTTTTCGGATCCCGAAGCGACGTTCCAGCTGCTCAAAGAGCTCTCGCGCGGCCGCCCCTGCGACATCACCGGCATCACCGACTACGCCATGCTCGACGACCGGCGCGGCGTTCAGTGGCCCCTGCGCGAAGGGGAGCGCGTGCTCCCACAAAGCCAGCGGCGCCTGTTCGCCGACGGACGCTTCTTCCATCCCGACGGAAGAGCGCGCTTCGTCTTCGAAGCTCCCCGCCCGACGCCCG
Organism: Polyangiaceae bacterium; assembly: GCA_036374535.1. Taxonomy (GTDB): domain Bacteria; phylum Myxococcota_A; class Polyangia; order Polyangiales; family Polyangiaceae; genus PMG-095. Next base: position 4,034 of record DASUTR010000492.1, on the reverse strand, counting down.
AGGTGACGACGCGCGATTTTCCATTCGTGCTGCTCACCGGTCGCGGCTCCTCGAGCCAGTGGCACACGCAGACGCGCACGGCGAAATCGGCCGTTCTCCGCCGCCTGTACCCGAACGATCCCTACGTCGAAATGAGCCCTGGCGACGCGGCGAAACTCGGGATCTCTCCGGGTGAATGGATCATCGTCGAGTCACAGCGCGGGAAATTCAAGGCGCGGGCGAATCCCACGCACGTCGTGAAGCCAGGGCAGGTGTTCGTGCCGATGCACTACGCGACGATGAATCGGCTCACGTTCCCGGCGTTCGATCCGTACTCGCGCCAGCCATCGTACAAGCACTGCGCCGTGCGAGTGCGCCACGTAGAAGCCGCCGACAGCTGATGTCGAGCGCGCGCGAAACGCGCCGATTGTGTCGCAGTGTTTTCGTAGCAGCCCGATCTCGTTTCGCGTTCGTTACGTCGATGTCGAACCGGTTTCGGAAACACTCCGAGAACGCAAAAAATCCACAAAACTCGCGCCATGTAGCTTGTGACGTCGTCTCGCGAACGCGCACACTGACCGATATCCGACGACATCACGTCGTCGCATTCGGAGGTCCTCAGTGCGCCAAGCTCGTTCCTTTTCTTGTTCCCTGATGCTGCTCGCCGTTACCCGGATGGCGGCCGCGCAGACCGAAGCGCCGCCGCCTGCGGCGCCCCCGCCCGCCGAAGCGCCCGCGGCGCCTGCACCGGCTCCAGAGCCGGCGCCGGCTCCCGCTCCCGCGGCCGAGCCCGCGCCTCCGAGCGTCGCCCCCGCGCCGGCCCCCATCGCGCCCGTGGCGCCCCCACCCGCCGAGGCGCCACCGGTTCCGCCGGCGCCCCCTGCGGACGCAAAGCCTCCGGCGCCCCCGCCCGTCCCCCTGATGTTCGGCGGCTCGATCTGGAGCCGCTACGAGGCCCGCGGCGGCTTCGAGGAGCACGGATTGACCAACGCGCGGCTGCACCGCGAGGGCGACTACGTCGTCTCGCGAGCGCGTCTCTCCCTCAAGACCGGAGAGGTCGACGTGGGTGACGGCGTCTTCATCGCGGCGGCGTTCGTCCCTCAGGCGGCCTACACCTGGGGCGAGAACACCGGCGCCAATCCCACGACGACGGATTTCCCCGGCCTCGCATTGTACGAGGGTTACGCGAGCGTGGGCACGAAGAAGTACCGGCTCGACGTCGGCCGCTTCGCGATGAACTACGGCGACGCGCTCGTCATCGGCGACGTCGGCTGGAGCGAGGTCGGTCGAGCCTTCAACGGCGCGCGCCTGCGCATCACGCCGACCGAAACGCCAGCGTACATCGACGGCTTCGTGTCGATCATCAACGAAGGCCGGCTCGTCACGCAGAAGCCCGTGTCCGGCGACAACTACTTCTGGGGCGTCTACGCGGGCCTCGGCCCGCTCCTCGTGAAGAAGAAGTTCGACCTGGACCTCTATTGGTTGAACTTCAGCACCGCGCGCTCGTCGCGCGTCCCGCTCACGGGCGGCATGCCGCCGACGACCGTCGTGGGCGACCAGGATGCAGCCTGGGAAGCGACGCTCGGCGCGCGCGTGAAAGGGGCGACCGAGCTCCTCGATTATCGCGCCGAGGCGGGCTACCAGTTCGGCACGCGGTCGGTCGCCCCGACGTTCGCGCGGCCCGAGCCGGCGGATCTCGAGCGCGGCGCCTACCAGATCGACGCCGAGATCGGCGTGACACCGGTCAAGGGGTTCCGCATCGGTATCGAAGGGCTCATGGCCTCGGGCGACGACCTCGAAACGCTCGACAAGAACGAAGGCTACAACGAGCTCTATCCGACCGGCCACAAGTGGCTTGGTTTGACGGACGTGATCGTCCCAAGGACGAACATCACGTCCGCCGTCCTGCACCTGAAGGCTCAGCCGACCGAAGCCTGGTCGCTCATGGCCGACGCCCACTACTTCGCCCAGCCCGAGAAAGACGCGCTCGAAACGGACGGCTCGCTGGGCTCGGAAATCGACGTCTTCACGACCTACGCGATCGGGCGAGGCGCGGAGCTCAAGGCCCTCTACGGCGTGTTCCTGCCGGCCGAAGAGTACTGGTTGCCCCGCGCGACGAGCGAGGACGTTGCCGGAAATCCCATCCACTACTTCGAGCTTCAGTTCGGAATCGACTTCAAGTGAGTGAGTCCAGAGTCACAAGAATTCAAGGAGACGCATCATGAAACACGATCTCACTCGACGAAACGTCCTCGGCGGTGCCGCTGCGCTCGCGGGCGCCACGCTGCTCCCCGCCTGCAGTAAATCCGAGGCCAAGCCGTCACCCGCGCCGGAAATCTCGGGAGCACCGGCCGCCGTCGGGAACGCTTCGAAGCCCGAAACGCCCGACATGCGCTTCGGCATCATCGCGCTCACCGACAACTCGCCGATCGTCATCGCGCACGAAAAGGGCTTCTTCAAGAAGTACGGCATCAACGCGACCATCGTGAAGGGCGCGAGCTGGGCCGCTATTCGCGATTCGCTCTCGAACGGCGACATTCAGGCGACCCACATGCTGATCGGCATGCCGCTCGCCTCCACCATGGGCCTGCTCGGCTCGCCGAAGAAGCCGATGATCATCCCCTGGCTCTTGAATCGCAACGGCCAGGCGATCACGGTGAAGAAGTCGCTCGCCGGCAAGGTGAGCAACGACCCGAAGGTGCTGAAGCCCATGGCCCTTGCGGCCAAGGCGAGCGGCACGCCGATGACGTTCGCCATGACGTTCCCGCCGGGAACGCACGCCATGTGGATGCGCTACTACCTCGGCGCGGGCGGCATCGATCCGGACAAGGACGTGGCGCTCGTCACGATTCCCCCGGCGCAGATGGTCGCCAACATGAAGGTCGACAAGATGGACGCCTTCTGCGTCGGCGAACCGTGGAACGCGCGCGCGATTGCCGACGGCATCGGATTCACGGCCATCACGACCCAAGAGCTCTGGAAGGATCATCCCGAGAAGGTCTGTGCGTTCACGGCGGAATTCGCCGAAAAGAATCCGAAAACCGTGAAAGCCGTCCTGAAGGCCCTCCACGAGGCGAGCGTCTGGCTCGACGACCTCAAGAACCGGGCCGAGCAGGCCGCCATCGTCTCGAAACCGACGTACATCAACTGCCCTCCCGAGATCATCCTGGGCCGTTTGAAAGGCGACTACGACTACGGCGACGGCCGCAAGAAACAAGACGAAAACTACATGATTTTCAGCAGCCGAAACTGCAATTACCCACAGCCGAAATACGCGACGTGGTGGCTTTCTCAGTTCAGGCGCTGGGGCATGGTCGAAGGCAAACCGGATTACGCCGGCGTCGCAAAGCAAGTGATGCGAACCGATATCTACGAAGAAGCGATGAAAGAGCTCGGCGTGTCCCACGGCGGACGCAACGACGAGCCCGAGACTCTTTTCGACGGAACCACGTTCGACCCGAAGGATCCCGAAGCCTATGCCGCGGGGTTCGCGGTGAAGAGCCTCAAGGGTTGAGGAGGAGATGGTTTAATGTCGCTCGCAGCAAAGAAGGAAATCCTCGATCGTGTCGCGCGGCTCGTCCTCTTGCCGATGCTCGGCTTCGCCGCCGTGGTGGTGCTCTGGGCACTCGCCAGCGCGACATGGGCCGCGACGCTCCCGTCCCCCGCGAAGACCTGGGAGGTGAGCAAGCCGTACATCTTCGAACCGTTCGAGAAGCGCGGCGAGCTCGATCAGGGCATCTTGCGCTTCACTTGGTACTCGCTGATTCGCGTGGCCAAGGGTTACGCGCTCGCGCTCCTCATCGGCACGCCGATCGGCTTCCTCCTCGGCCTGTCGAAGACCTTCCACGCGTCGTTCGATCCGATCGTCCAGTTCCTGCGCCCGATCTCTCCGCTGGCGTGGCTGCCGCTCGGGCTCGTGATCTTCCAGCGGTCCGAGCCGGCCGCGCTCTTTGCCATCGCCGTGTGCTCGATGTGGCCCACGGTGCTCAACACGATGGCCGGCGTGCGCGCCATCCCGCAGGACTACTGGAACGTGGCCAAGGTGCTGCGGCTCT
>DASUTR010000491.1:0-6070 GCA_036374535.1 Polyangiaceae bacterium | reverse complement strand
GGCAAGATCCACACCGAAGAGCGCGCCGTCTTCGAGATCGGTCGGGCGATCCCCTTCGGCGTGGTCGCACTCGGCTGGCTGCGCGTGCCGGGTCTTTCGCTGCTCGGCCGAGCCGCCTACCGGGCTCTCGCCAAGCACCGTATCGCCGTTTCCGGCGCGCTCGGACTCGGCGCGTGCGGCATCGCGCCGCCGGCCGAGAGCGCCCCGAAGCCCGCGCCCAGCGAGAGCGAGACGTTCCGCACCTGGCGGGCGAGCACCGGCACGTTCGTGCGCGAGGGCGCCGCGGCCATCATCGTCATCATGCTCGGCGTCCAGGTCGTGAACGACAACGCCTACATCAATCGTCGTTTCAAGGTGAAACGACCCGAGTGGGTGGTGCACTTCGTGAACACGTTCCGGTTGCTCGAGGGGTGGGGCATGTTCGCGCCCGAGCCTCCTTACGAGGACGGACGCATGATCGTCGACGGGCGCACGAAGGACGGTCGCAAGCTCGATCCGTTCACCGGCGAAGCGCCCGATTTCGACCCGCACACGCTCAAGGGGTGGATGCACGACCAGTTCACCTGCGACTACCAGAACCGCATTCGCTTCGACTGGCACAAGCCGAATCGCCAGCACCTCATCGCGTACCTGCGAAACTGGCACCGCTACCATGGCGAGCCGAAGGACGAGCTCGTCGCCTTCGATCTCTGGTGGGTGCAGGACCGCTCGCCGAAGCCGGGGAAACTGAAGGGTGAACCGCTGCCTCCGCAGCTCCTCGATCGCTACGGTTACGTCGCGGACTCCGGTGCGAAGCCCTGGCTCTCGCCGCGGCGCACGCCGCCGTCCCACGGGGAGCCATGAGCCGCGCCGTCGAGTTCCTGAAGCGGACGTACGCATCGGCCGACCCTCGGGCGCTCGGGATTTTCCGCGTCGCGCTCGGCGCGGTGCTCTTCTTCGACGTGCTCCGGCGCTACCCGGAAGTCGAAGCGCACTATTCGAACAGCGGCTGGCTCACCAATCATTTCATGTTGTTCCGGCCGATGAGCGACCACCTGCTCTCGGTCTACCTGGCGTTTTCGAGCCCGAACGAAGTGCGCTTCTTGATGCAGCTTCACATGCTGCTCTGCCTCGTCTTCATGGCGGGGCTCTACACGCGCTTCGTGCACGTGCTGCTCGCGATCTTGCTCGTCAGCCTCAACAGCCGGAACATCATGGTCGAGAACGGCGGCTTCGTCGTGCTCACCGTGCTCACGGTTTGGACGGCGTTTTTGCCCCTCGGCAGGCGCTTCAGCGTCGACGCGGTGCGCTCTTCCCTGCGCCTGCGCCGAGAGAACAGCGCCGGCACGTTGAACGACCATCACGACCCGCCGCGCACGAAGGAAGCGGTCGTCTCGCTCGCGGTCGTCGCGTTGCTGCTCCAATGGGTGGTGATTTACGCGTTCAACGTCGCGCACAAGACGGGGCCGGAGTGGAAGGACGGCACCGCCGTCTACTACCTCTTCCAGCAAGATCGCGTGATCACCGGATTCGCCTGGTGGCTTCGTGACGCCATCCCGCTCGCCGGCTACAAGGCGCTCACCTACGCGGGGCTGGTCCTCGAGGCGGCGATAGCCCTGCTGCTCATCGCGCCGGTGCCCTCGGGGCGCGCTCGGCTCGTCGCCTGGGGTCTCGCCGCAGTGCTCCACCTCTCGATCGCGGCGATCGTGGACCTTGGTCCGTTCTCCTGGGCGATGCTCATCGCCTTCATCGTTTTCGTCCCGCCCGAGGTTCTCGACGCGCTCGGAAAGCGCCTGCATCGCAGCTATCCGCGCTACCGCCTCTATTTCGACCGTGCGAGCGGATTCTGGATTTCGCTGTGTCGGGTCGTGAAGCGCTTCGACGTGCTCGGCCACGTGCGCTTCGTCCCCGTGACGGTCCCCGATCGCCGCATGCTCGACGTCGAAAACGATCGGGAGGAAGAGGCAGAAGACGAGGACGAGGACGAGGAGGAAGAAGAGGACGACGGGGACGAGGAGAGCGACGACGACGACCCGAAGGATCGCGACGACGGCAAGGCGGGCGACGGAGCGCTCGTCAAGGCACCGCCCGTCGAACGCACCGAACCGAGCGAGCTCAAGCGACTCGTCGCCAAAAACCTCGTCGCGGAGTCCGAGCGCGACCGCAAACGCGTGACGGGTATGACCGCCGTGTTCGGTGTCGCCTCGGCGATCCCGGGCGGAATGCTGCTCACCTTGCCGCTGCGGCTGCCGGGCATCCACGGCTTCGTCGCGAAGAAGCTCGCACGCGCCGCGCGGCGCCCGGCCGAATACGACCGGTACTTCGAGGTCGAATCGCTGCCGAACGAGCCGGAACGCCGCGCGCCCGAGCCGGCACCCGTCCGACTCGTCATCGCGAGAGTGCTCGCGTCCGGGCGCGAGACGCTCGTGCTTCTATTTCTCGTCGCGTGCGGCTTCCAAGCGGTCACCGAGAACCCCGGGGTCCCGGCGGTGCTGAAACCGAAGCGCGAGCCGATTTTCCTGCGTGCCCTCGTCGTCTATCCACGGATGTTCCAGGGCTGGACGATGTTCGCGCCGTCGCCGCCGCTCTCCGACAGCCGGCTCGTCATCGACGGTGTCACTGCGAGCGGCGCTCGTCTCGATCCGCTCACGGGTGAGACCCCGGCGTTCGAAGTGGCGCCGCCGTCGGCACGCCGCATGAACCAAATCTGGGGCGAATTTCATCGCCGCGTGGGCGAGCGGCGCTACGAGCCGTACCTCGAAGGGCTCAAGGACTTCGTTCGCCGCCATCACGACGTGGTCGAGCGGCCCGAGCAGCGTCTCACGGCGTTCGAGGCGTGGTACGTAACCCAGGCCATTCCGGCGCCCGGAGCGAAAAAGAAGCCGCCCGAGCGACGGCTCTTGTTCTCCGAAGGCACGATGCCCGACTCTCCCCGTCTCGGTCCAGTTCGCGAGCCGTAGCGCGGCGAAGCCGAGCCCGAACGTGACGCTCCTTCACCTCGCCAACGCGACCTATCACACGCTGCGCATCTGTATCCCGACGGTGATCCAGAGCGCTCTCGGCACGCTGACGACACCGATCTGCGATGCGCGTCTCGATAGCTGGTCCGCGGCGATCGTGCGCTTCGCCACGATCGACATCGAGGCCGAGGGACTCGAGCACGCGCCGCTCGACGAGGCGTTCGTCGTCATGTCGAACCATCAGTCGCATTACGACATCCCCGTGCTGTTCCAGGCGCTCCGCCCGCGACGGCTGCGGATGGTCGCGAAGAGCGAGCTCTTTCGCTTACCCATCTGGACCGGAGCGATGCGCGCCGCGGGGTTCGTCGAGGTGAACCGAAAGAATCGCATCTCGGCGATGCGCAGCCTCGACCGCGCGCGCGAGGCGATCGTCGGCGGGACGAGCATCTGGATCGCTCCCGAAGGCACGCGCAGCCCGGACGGCAAGCTCGGTAGCTTCAAAAAGGGAGGCTTTCACATGGCGGCGGGCGCGGGGGCGAGGATTTTGCCCGTGAGCATCGACGGGACGCGCCGAATTCTTCCGGCGAAGGGTACCCGCGTGAAGAACGGCGAGCACGTGCGCGTCGTCGTGCACGAGCCCGTCACGACACGCGATGCCGATCAGAAGCGGGTAATGGCGGTCGTGCGAGACCGCATCGAGTCGGGGCTCCGCGGGCCTTGAGGACTATTGCCTACCGGCGAGGGGATTCAGCGGCTTCGGTGCTTCGGCCTTCGGTGCCGGCGCCGCGCTCGTTGGGCGGGGCGCCGCCGCCGGGCGTGACTCAGTGGCCGGTCGCGGACTCGTGCCGGGCCTAGGTCGGGCGGGCGGAGCCGAGCGGACGGCGACCGGCGTTGCGGGCTCGCTGCTGGCTGGTGCGACGCTCGGCATCGTGATGACGGTGCTGACGCTGGGCGGTGGCGTGGCAACGCTCGACGGCTCCGGCGCTGCGCTCGGCGCGCCGCGGGCCTCGACCGTCACCGGTGGCGCGGGGCTCGACGCGCTCTCGGAAGCAGCCGGCGCCGCCGCGCTCTTCGCGTTGAAGAACAGCGCAAGCGCGCCGCCGCCCGCCATGAGGACGAGCGCGATGAGCACGCCGATGGCTCGGCCGCCCGTCGTGGAAAGCGTCTTGCCCCACGCGTGAGTGGCGCTCTCGGTCGGATTCGTGGCCGCGCTCGCGGTTGCACCCGATGACACCGGCGGAACGTCGACGTCGCTCGACGAGAGGCCCGCCGCGCTCAAGACCTTCGCGATGCGCTGCGCGCTGCGCGTGCCGTTCCTCGGAGCGAACGGCGCGAGCGCGACGGCGAGCTCGGCGACGTTTTGAAAGCGCTTGTTCTTGTCTTTCTCGAGGCAGCGTAGGACGAGGCGATCGAACGCTTCCGGCAGCTCCGGGCGGCGTGCGCGCGGCGGGAGCGGCGCTTCTTGCAGAATCATCCCGCAGAGCAGCGGCATCGAGTCGGCGAGAAAAGGGACGGAGCCCGTGGTGAGCTCGTAAAGAATCGCGCCGACGGCCCAAATGTCCGCGCGGGCGTCCACGCTGCGAGTGCTCGACATTTGTTCGGGCGACATGTAGAGCGGCGACCCCATGATGGCGTGGGTCTTCGTCATGCCGAAGTCCGCACCGGAGCTCGACGCCGAAGTGAGTTTCGAGATGCCGAAATCGAGCACTTTCACGCACGGCGAACCGTCCGCGCGCTTCGCGAGGAAGAGGTTCGCGGGCTTGAGATCGCGGTGCACGATGCCGAGGGCGTGCGCTTCTGCGAGCGCTTCGCAGGCCTGAAGTACGTGTTCCGCGGCGTCCGCGGGCGCGAGCGGCCCGCCGTGCGCGAGCACGGCCGCGAGGTCACGGCCTTGGAGAAACTCCATGACCATGTACGGCGCGCCCGTCTCGAGCGTGCCTACGTCCGAGACGCGCGCCACGTGCTCGCTCTTGATTTTCACGGCTGCTCGCGCCTCGCGCGCGAAACGCGCGACGGCTTCGGGGTTATGAAGCGCTCCCGGCAGCAAGAACTTGATCGCGACGCGCTCGTCGAGTTGAAGATGCATGGCGGCCACGACGACGCCCATGCCGCCCTCACCGAGCACCCGCTCGATGCGATACTTCCCGGCGAGTACGTCGCCTTCCTTCACCTCGTACATGCGAAGCCCTGCGCCCTCGGAACGCCGAGTTTTCAGGGTTCAGTGTAGGGCCGAACGCGAAGCGTCTCAACCTCTTGTCTCGCTTCTTCCTTCGCGCGCAAGGTGGGCGCTTCGCGCGCGAGGTGGGCGCGTCGGACCGGAGTTGAGAAATCACTACGGAACGGAGCGGCCGATCTCGGCTAGCCTGTCTCGCGACGCCAAAAGGACGAGAAGGGTGCGAATCTGCTCATGATCGAGCGAGGCACGGGATGGTTCCATCGCCGCTTTTTGCCCGGTTGCCTGGCGGCGCTCGGGCTCGCGGTCGGCTCCCGCGCCGAGGCGCAAGCGACCGACCGGGCGCTCGCCGAGCAGCTCTTTCGCGAGGGACAAGCGCTCGTGGAAGCACGACGCTACGCCGACGCGTGTCCGAAGTTCGCGGAGAGCCAGCGTCTCGATCCGGGAACGGGCACGCTCTTGAATCTCGCGGCGTGTCATCAGCAGCAGGGCAAGCTCGCGAGCGCGTGGACCGAGTACAGCACCGTGATCACGCTCGCGCAGCGCGATAACCGCCCCGACCGCGTCGCCTACGCCGAAGAGCGGCTGAAGGAGATCGAGCCGAAGCTGTCACGGCTCACGCTCGAGCTCTCACCGGAGGCGGACGTGTCGGGGCTCGTCATCAAGCTCGACGGCGCCGTCGTCGGCCGCCCGGCGCTCGGCGTCGCGGTTCCGGTGGATCCGGGCACGCACAACGTCGAAGCGGCAGCACCGGGAAAGCGCGCCTGGCAGACCACCATCGACGTTCCCGACGGGCCGTCGACGAAAAGCGTCGTCATCCCCGCGCTCGTCGACGCGCCCGAGCAGCCGGCTGCCGCGGCCGGCGCGACGCAGGCGTCGAACACGGACGACGCGCGCGACGCGGGCAAGACACAGCGGATCGTCGCCTTCACGCTCGTTGGCGCCGGCGTCGTCGGCC
>DASUTR010000490.1:0-11482 GCA_036374535.1 Polyangiaceae bacterium | reverse complement strand
CCCCCGGCATGGCGCTGCTGCACGCCGCGTACGAACGCCTGCTCTCGGCGATCCACAACGAAAGCACGCTCGACCTCTACACCTCGCTCGGACGGCGCCTCGGCCGGCTGCTCTACGAAGGCAAGTGGTTCGACCCGGAGTCGATGCTGTTGAAGGACGCGCTCACGCGCTGGATCGCGCCGAGCGTCACCGGCAAGGTCGAGCTCGAGCTCCGTCGCGGGGACGACTACTCGATCCTTTCCACCTCGGCCGAGTTCATGACCTACGCGCCCGAGAAGCTCTCGATGGAAAAGGTGGCGGACGCCGCGTTCGCGCCCTCCGATCGCATCGGCGCGCTCGAGATGCAGACGCTGCCGGTCACCGACAATCGAAGCTTCCTCGAGCATCACCTCGACGCGGTCGCGCGTCTCGGCGCGGGACAGAATCCCCTGCCCGAGCTGCTCGGCAAGAAGGAGTAAGGACGCCGTGTCGCTCGTGGCGTCGTTGCTCGAAGCGCGCGTAAAAAACGCGATCGCCGCGGCGTTCGGCGCCGAACACGAAGGCGCCGATCCTGCCGTACACCGCTCGAATTTCGCGGACTACCAGGCCGACGCCGCGCTTCGCCTCGCCAAGCCGCTGAAGCAGAAGCCGCTCGACATCGCCCGAGCGCTGCACGAAAAGCTCGACCTTTCGGGCCTCGTCGACGGCCCGTCGAGCGTCACCGTCACGCCCCCCGGCTTCGTCAACGTCACGCTCGGCAAACAATTTCTCGCCGGACTCGTGACGAAGCTCGCGACCGATCCGCGTGCGGGCGTCGCGGCGACGACGAACCCCGAAACCGTCGTCATCGATTACTCGAGCCCGAACGTCGCGAAGGAGATGCACGTAGGAAATCTCCGGAGCACGATCATCGGTGATGCGCTCGCGCGCACGCTGTCGTTCCTCGGACACCGCGTGATCCGCCACAATCACATCGGCGACTGGGGCACGCCGTTCGGGATGCTCATCGAGCATCTCGTCGACATCGGCGCCGAAACCGCGGCGAGCGAGCTCTCGCTCGGTCTCTTGAAGGAGTTTTACCAGGCCGCGCGCACGAAGTTCGACGGCGACGCGGCATTCGCCGAACGCGCGCGCAAGCGCGTCGTGCTGCTGCAGGGCGGCGACGACGCGACGCTCGCGCACTGGCGCATCCTGGTCGACGCGTCGCGCCGCTACTTCACGACGCTCTACGCGCGACTCGGCGTACTGCTCGAAGACGCCGACATTCGTGGCGAAAGCGCCTACAACGCGCTGCTCTTGCCCGTGGCCCACGAGCTCGAAGCGGCCGGAATCGCCCGGCGCGATCAGGGTGCGCTTTGCGTCTTTCTCGACGAGTTCAAGGGGAAGGAGGGCGAGCTCGTTCCCGTGATCGTCCAGAAATCGGACGACGGCTTCGGCTACGCCGCAACCGATCTCGCCGCGCTCCGCTACCGCGTCGGCGAGCTCGGCGGAACGCGCATTCTTTACGTCACGGGCGCGCCCCAATCGCAGCATTTCGCGATGGTGTTCGCGACGGCGAAGAAAGCCGGCTGGCTTCCCGAGGGCGTGCGCGCCGAGCACGTCGCGTTCGGCTCGGTCCTCGGCAAGGACAAGAAGATGTTCAAGGCGCGCAGCGGCGACAGCGTCAAGCTCGTCGAGCTCGTCGACGAGGCGATCGAACGCGCGCGCGCGGCCGTCAAACAAAAGAACCCTAGTCTTCCCGACGACGAGATCGAAAAAGTCGCCGCTCAGGTGGGCGTCGGCGCCGTGAAGTACGCCGATCTCTCGAGCGATCGTATCAAAGACTACATCTTCGACTTCGATCGCATGCTCGCGTTCGAGGGGAACACGGGTCCGTACCTCCAGTACGCGCATGCCCGAATCTGCTCGATCCTAAGGAAGGCCGCCGACGAGGGCATTTCGCTCGGCTCGTCACCAGCGATCACGCTCGCGGAAGAGCCCGAACGCAAGCTCGCCGTCGAGCTTCTCGAGCTCGAAACCGCGGTCAACGCCGTCGCCGTCACGCTCTCGCCCCACAAGCTCACGACGTATCTCTATTCGCTCGCGACGACGTTCACGGCGTTCTACGAAAATTGCCACGTCCTTCGGGCCGAGGATCCGGCGGTGCGCGCGTCGCGTCTCTGGCTCTGCCACGCGACGCGCCACACGCTCGCCGTCGGCCTCGGATTGCTCGGAATCGCGGCGCCCGAACGTATGTAAGCGTTCGAGCTCGGGCACGAGCGGGTGGCACCGACCCGGCCCCGAGGCTATAACGACGTCGGTTGGGTTCGGGTGGTGTGGTGGCATGGACAATTCGGGTTGGGATCCGTCTCGTCGTCTTCCGACGCGCCTCGTGCTCGGAGTGACGCTGCTCGTCTTGTGCGCGCCGGTCGCGATCGACCTCGGCGTGTCGAGCCGGGTGCGTCCCTTCGGCTACGCGGCGGCCGACACCTTCTACTACCTCACCGTCGCCCGAAACATCGCGCGCCACGGTTCGGTGTCGTTCGACGGAGTGCACCCCACGAACGGCTTCCACCCGCTCTGGCAATTCGTCACCGCCGCGCTGCACTTCGGAACCGAAAAGCTCGGCATGGCGGAGCACACCGTGCTCGCGACGGTGGTGTTGAGCCTCGTCTTCGTAGCCGGGGGCGTGGCGCTTCTCGGCCTGGCGTTCGCGAATTCAGGGCGTCTGACGCCGCTGTTCGCGCTCCTGCCCGTCGGCGTCTACGGCCTCTTGCTCGCGCCCTTCTGGCTCGCCCGGCGTAGTTGGCTCGCGGAACACAGCATGGAAGGGCCGTTCCCCCTGTACGGCACGCTCTTCAGCTACGTGAACGGCATGGAAAGCGGCGCGGTGCTGCTTTCTTTCGGGCTTTGCGCCTACACGCAGCGGGCGTGGAACCGGGAACCGTCGGCGCTTCGCGCGCTCGCCTTCGGGCTTTGTCTCGCGGCGCTCGCTCTGTCCCGGCTCGACCACGTGTTCGTTTCCGTCCCGCTCCTCGCGGCGTTCGTCGGTACCACCCGGCAGCGCGGCCGCTCGTACCCCGATGCCGTCGCAGCTTTTTTCGGGCTCGTCGTTCCCGTCGGCTCGGCCGTTCTCGTCAACCTTCGCTGGTTCGGCTCGGCGATGCCGGTGAGCGGCTCGCTCAAAACGAGCTTCCCCTTCGTTACCTCGGTTCACGTCCAGAATTGGATCGACACGTGGAATCACGGTAGCGGCTACAACCTCTGGCTTCTTCAGTCCGAAGCGTCGCTCCTCGTGCCGATGCTGTTCGCGCTCGGTTACCTCGCGCTCACGTTCCGCACGCGGTTCATCGGGACGAACCTCGCGCTCGGCTACCGGGAATCCGCGCGCGACTACGAACGTTTCCTCGCGCCGGTGGCGGCAGGCGTCGCCATGCTCGCGACGTATGACTTTCTGTTCCTCGTCGAGCCTCCCGGGTCCTGGTACTTCCCGGTCTCGACGCTGTTCGTTTCACTCGCAGCGATCGCTCTCGTCGAGCGGGCGCGCCCGCGTCTCGGGCGACGGGCGGCCGCGCTCGCACTCGTCGCGACGAGCGCTCTCGGTGTCTGGTTCTTTCTGAGGTTCCACCGCCAGCCGGAGTATCACGCGGAGTACGCGCGTCTGTATTGGGTGGAGGCACCCGAGCTCAAACGAAGCTTCGGCAAGACGCCTCCGCGCCTGGTCGAATACGACGACGGCATCGTGAGCTATGCGCTCGACGCTCCCGCTATGTCGAGCGGCTACACGCTCGACCCCGAAGGCGTCGACGCTCTGCGTGCCGGCCGGTTGTATTCACTCGCCTACGAGCGCGGCTTTCCGTGTGCGGCAACGCTCGTCTACCACTCCGCGAAGGCCCTGCTCGTCGACCGCTCCCCCGAGGCGGCGCGAGCGTACGCGGCCGCCGTCATCGGCGCGGACGTGTCGGCGTACGAATTCAGCGTGAAGCACCTCACGAGCAGCGGCTCCCTCGCGATCGTTTGCGGGGTAAAGCGATGACGGCGCTCGATTCGAGCGCGCCGCAGTCGCACGACCAGCCAGAGCTCGAGTGCGGGCGGCTCGCGCTACGCGCCGCCGAAGTCATTCACTCGGGCCCCTTCGCGCCCGACAGCAAAAGCGCCGTGCTCCTGGCGCTCGTCAACGCCCGCGCCGCGGTGACGTGGCTCAGGACGACGAGCTCGGGTTCGGGCGGCAGAGCGGTGAATACCGAACCGCTGCCCGAAGAAGTCCGCGCCGCGCTCGCTCGAACCGCCGACGAGGACCTTCGCGCCGACCCAAGCGACGCGTGGAAAGATCTGGAACTCGTGCGCGCATACGCCAGGCGCCTGCTTTCCGCAGCCGAACGGCCGGCGCGTCGAGCTCGCGCCGAAAGGCGACGCGCGCGAGCCCGACTTCTCGCGCTCCCGCTCGCCGCGCTCTTGGTCGTCGGCGTGACCGTGGGGTGGGTCGCGCGGTCACGCGACGTCTCGGCGGGCAAGCCGTGGACGACGAGCAGCAAGGCGTTCGAGTGCGATCCCGTCCACGCGACGTGCGGCGGCCACGCGACGAGCATCCTGTTTCACACGAACTTCGAGGAAAACCCGTGGTTCGAGCTCGATCTCGGCGCCGTCCACGAGGTGACGCGCGTCGTCGTGCACAACCGCAGCGATTACTGTCCCGACTGCGCCGTACCTCTCGTGGTCGAGACGAGTCTCGACCGGCAGCACTATCGAACCGTCGCGCGCAAGTTCGCCGTGTTCGACGAATGGGAGCAGCGCTTCCCGGCGGCGAGAGCCCGCTACGTGCGAGTCCGCGTGACCCGCCCGAGCGTCCTCCACCTCGAAGCCGTACGCGTGTTCGGCTCTGGACCGAAGTAGCCGCGCGCTCGCGTCAGTGCGTGCGCGCGTTCGGCGCGCCGCCGATCGTGCGCGCCGAGCGCTGTCCTACCGGCGGCGGCTGGAACGTGCCGACCGGCGTGTTCAGGTAGCTCTCGAGCACGGTCTTGCGATGGGGAAGGAAGATCCCGCCGAGCACGGGCGAGAGCTTGAAGCAATTCTGCGTGGCGTCGGGGCCGTTGGCGGCGCACGGCTCGTTGCGCAGGTTGTTCACCATGGTGAAGTCGACGTCGTCGATGGACTCCGTCCCCACCGGCGTCACCACCGGTAGGACGAGCCCTTGCCCGAGATTACGTTGTGCCGTCTGGTCCTGGCGGAAGTGGCAGCCGATGCACGTGCCGCCGAAGGACAAGCGAGCCGCCACTTGTACGGCGGTGAGGTTCGCGGCGGGAGCGAGCACGGCGGCCCGAGCCTGCAGCGCCGCCGCGAATTCGGGCTGAACGCCGAGTGTCACGAGGTCCTCGGGCCGATTGCCGAAGTTGCCGCTCGCCCCGTCGAAGCACGCGGGCGGGATGTCGAGGCCGAGAAAGTTCAGGTTCGCCGGAGCAGGCGTGAGCGTTCCGAGCGTGTCCAGGAGCTCCTGCCGGCACTGCGCGGCTTTCGGATGATCGCTCGACGCGAAGGCGGTGATGCTGAAGCTCTGCGCGACGGGTAGCTCGGTGGCACTACCGTTCGCGTTGATCCGAAACTCTCGGAAGTCCCAGCCCGGAACGACGCCCGCGACGCCGAACGTCTCGGTGCGGACGCGCCCCTTGTGCTCGCCGAAGTTCTCGAACGTGAGGAACGGTTTGAAGCCCGCCGCCGTCAGGCTGGGCTCGCCGGTGAGGAACGCCTGCACGAGCTTCGCGCCGCGGGCCGCCGGGTCTGCGATGGTGCCGAGACCGTGCCAGAAGCTCTGAACGGCGCGGCAGCCGTCGAGGCCGAGCTGCGGCTGCGGGTTCGGCACGACCGATTCGAAGATGATGAACGAGCGCGCGGGCGCCGTGACGCTCCCGGGCGGCATGAAGAAGCTCACGCGCGCTTCGCCGCAGTTCTCGCCGCCCGAGGGGGCGAGATCGAAGCGGTTGGAGACCGCCAGAGGCTTCCACTTGGCGAGCTGCCCGACGAGCGGAGAAGCGATGCCGGCGCAGCCTACGATGAAGCCGTTGACGGTCTGGGGAAAGACCCCGCCGCTGTTGCAAAAGGGCCCGGGCTCGCCGGGAAACGTTTCCTGCCGCGCCATCGTCTTGAAGAGATTGTCGTGCCAAACGGAACCGGTGATGGGAAGGTTGGCGTTCTGCGCGATGCGCGTGAGCGCCTGCGCAACGGTGAACCCCGTGAGCGCGGTTTCGTTGCGTTCCAAGAGCGAGCGCTGAGGAACGACGCTGGCGCCGGCCGTGGCGCCGATGAGGAAGGTGCCGTTGTGCCAGTTCACGGTGGCCGTGAACGGACCCTTCGACGGGTAGCGCACTTGGAAGAACGAGTGCTGTCCGGGAGTGAGCGCCCGAGCGTCCGGTACGGTCACGAACGTCGATTGGCCGGCGCGGAACGGGTAGCGCTGCTGTTGGGTGCCCCAGCCGTTGAGCTGATTGGTCTCCACGATGGAGCAGTTGTCAGAACCGCTCACCATCCAGTCCTGCGTGACTTGATAGTTCAGAGTGAAAAGCCCGCTGCCCGGGGCGGTCTGAACTAGACGCGAGCTCGCGTTGGCGTCCCACGACGTCGCGTTGCAGAGCAGGTAAAGGTGCGTGTCGACGCCGAGCACGGCGGCCTGGTCTTTGCCGAGCGGCTCGCTTGCAGGGTCCGACCCACACGCTCCCGCAGCTAGAGACAACGAAATACCGAGCATTCGAAGCGAGCGATGATGCATGTGCCAATCCTCCGAGCCCCTTAGAGTCCGGAACGCGAGAGACCTTCGGCTCCTGCGAAGTCGTTAGGACGATTTCGAAAGACCGAATTCGTGATCCGAAGAATGCGCACGGCGGATTCATCAGGGACGCATCTCGCTCGGAGGAAAAGCGATGAAATTCGAAAACACGTTGCGACTCTTGAGTGGAAGCTTCGCGCTCTTCGCGGCATCGGCCTGCTCGGGAGAGCCCGGCGAGAGCGCGGGTGCCGGCGAAGCGCTCGAAAGCAGCTCGGCCACCCCTCGGCGAGTCCCGCGTGCGGCATCGTCATGAAGCTTGGCGGTAACCTGACCGAAGACGTGCTCGTCTTCTGGGGCGCCTGAGCCCTTCGCGTCGCTTCACGGCGGCGGGAACGTGACGGGGGAAAACGTCCAGCGCTCGACGTCGTCTCCCGTTCCGAGCTGCCCGGTGTCGTTCTTGCCGGCGCACGCGAGCGAGCCGTTTTCGGCGACACCGCACGTTTGGAAACGACCCACGGCAACGGCCCGATACCCGGAACCGACGAGCACCGGCGTTTCACGGAGCGCCTGATCACCGAGGCCGAGCTGCCCCTCGACGTTGCGACCCCAGCACGACAAGCGCGCGGCGCGATCGACGGTGCAGGTGTGGAACGTATCGCTGCGGAGGAGCGCCACGTCTCCGGCGCCGTCCACGCGAGTGGGAGTCGAGAGCTCGGAGGCGCCTGCGATGCCGAGCGGCGCACCCTCGCCGTCGCCCACCCCGGTATTCTGGGCCCAGCAATAGGCGAGTCGGTCTTCGCGAAGGCCGCAGGTGTGGTGCTGGCCGGCTTCGACCGCGAGCCAGTCCGCGTCGGTGCCCACTTGAACGGGAAAACGAATCTGGACCATGTCGCTCTCGCCGAGTTGGTGTTGGCTATTTCGCCCCCAGCACCACAGCGTGCCGTCGAGTCGGACGGCGCACGTGTGGCCCTGGCCGGTGTCCACGCTGCGCCACGCGCCGGGAACGGCGACGGGCGAGAGCGCGTCGGCGTCGGGCGACTGATCGCCGGGCCACGGATCGTCCTGCCCGAGCTCGCCTTCTTCGTTCTTGCCCCAACAGTACAGCGTCGCGTCCATGAGAACGGCGCACGTATGCGAGAAATCCGTCGCGACGAGCGCGGCAGGACTCGGAAGCGTAACGAACACGGGCACGCCGCGCGCGTCGCGATCGCCCGTGCCGAGTTGCCCGCGCTCGTTCGCACCGAAACACGCTACGCGCCCGAGATCGTCGCGTGCGCACGTGTGGCGAACGCCGGCCGCGACTTCGACCCAGCGGCCGTCGACGAGCGCCGGGCTATTTCGAGCCGTGGCATCTCCCAGGCCGAGCTCGCCAGAGTCGTTGTTACCCCAACAGTAAAGCCGCGTACCTACGACGGCGCACCCGTGCGCATCACCGAGCGCCACGCTCTGAACGGTGCTCCACGTCGCACCCCCGTCGTTCTCGGCGGTTCCGGAACCGGGCGAGAGCACCTCCGCGCGCTCGACACAGCCGAGCGCAAGAAACCCTGCGCACGCGAAGAACCACGGCGAATCCGCGGGCCTCATAGCTCCACCAAAAGTCCGAGCGATGCGCCGAGTTCGGTTCCCGTGGCACCCGAAACGACGTTCCCCTCGTCCGTCACCTCGAAACCCCGGAGCGCGTAGCCCGCGGTACCGCCGAGCTCGACCCAGAGCCCGCGGGCGAGCTCGAGCGACGAGGCGACGCCCGCGCGCGCCGTCACGACCGCGCGCGACGCCGCCGCATCGTTCGCGCCGGGGTTCGCTTCACCTTCGAGACCGAGGAGCGCTACGCGCGCGCCCGCGAGCGCCGTGAGCTCGAGCGCCGAAGCTCTCACGAGCGCGTAACGCAAGTGCGCCGCGGCCCCGAGCGCTTGCGAAAGCACGCTGCCGTGCTCGGAAGCCGTGTCGCGCCCCGCGCGCACGCCGAGCCTCGCATCGAGCGAAAAGCGTTCGGGAAGCGGCACGAACAGCATGGCATCGGCGCCGAAATGCGTCTGTCCGCCGCCGAAATGCTCGAGCGCGCCCGCGACACCGAGACGACTCTCGGGCTCGTGGGGGAGTTCCGCTTCGATGCCCGCGACGACTTCGGGCGGAACGCTGCGCTTCGGCGTCGTCGCTCGCGGCGCGAGCGCGAGCTCGACCCATGTTGCCCATACGAGCTCGTCGGTCGCGATGGCAATCGCGAAGCCTCGCCCGTCGCTCGGCACGCTCGAGAGATCGACGTCGCGACTCACGCGTTTCTGCGTCACGCTGTCCTTGATTTCGACCGTCACGACCACGCGGGGATCCTCGAGCCACGCGATGCGCACCGCCGCAAGCTTCGGTTCGTTCGGGCCGGCGCCTTCCGGACACGCGTCAATGCCGTGCCGCGCGAGTCCGACGCGCAGATCGCCGAGCACGGAAGCTCTGAGCGACTCCGGCCACGCACCGCTGCCGAACTCGACGCTTACCCACGGTTTCCCGGGACGACCGCACGCGCCTTCCGCACGGGCCACCGCGGACCACAAAAGGCACAGCACGCCGGCGAACAGCGCGCGCGCGTGGGCCTTCACGTCGCTACTTTCGCCCGAATCGCCGCGCGGGCGCAACGTGCCTCCCTCAGGGCGCCGCGCAGCGTTTCGCGACGGCCGACGCGTGGACGCCGCGCGGGTAGCTCGAAAGATACGCTTGGCGTGCCGACCGGCACTGCTTCACGTCGCCGAGCGCCGCGTACGCCTCCACGAGACGCGCCATCGCGTCTTCCTTGAAACCCGCGCCCGGCGCGAGCGCGATGGCTCGCCGAAATGCCGTCACCGCGCCGCGCGCGTCACCGAGCGGCCCCATGCGGAGCCGCCCGAGCTCGAACGCTGCTAGGCCTGCGCGCGGATCCTTCGCGTGGTTTGCGAGCAGCGTCTCGTACGCGCGCGCGGCACCCGCGCTGTCGCCCGCACGGCGGGCCGCGTTGCCGAGATCGAAGAGTTCCCGCGCGCCCGCTGCAGCGGGTTCAGGAGCCGCGCTCGGGCGTTCACTCGGCACGGCTCCGCTCGGCGCCGGGAGCGCGACGTCCGGCTCCGTCGCGGTCGGTTCGGCGACGTTCGGCTCCACCGCAGAATCGGCGCGCGGCGGCGGGCGAAGCTCGATCGCCCAACGTTCCCCGGCCGCGAGGCGGCGCTTCGGCTCGGCGGCGAGCGGCGCCGTCACCTCGACCGAGCCGCGCTCGACCGCCACCTCGACGCGCTCGCCGTTCGGCGAAAGCTCCACGCTGAAGCGCGTGCCGGTGACCCGCACCTCGACGCTCGACGCGAACAGCGTGAAGCGCCGCCCCGCCTTCGGCACGAGGTCGCACTCCACGCGTCCGTGGCGCAGGCGCATCGAGAGATTGTCCGCGGCGCTCTCGACCATCTCGACGCGAGTGCGCGCCTCGAGCTCGAGGCGCGATCCGTCGTGCAAATCGAGAACGAGCGCGTCGCCTGCCGTCTCGAGCGCCGCCTGATGGAACGGCGAGCCCACGAAATTCGGATCGCGGAAGCGCGTCGAGCCGAACGCTACCGCGGCGAGCGCCACCGTGACGGCGAGCACCACGAGGCCGCGCCGCACGAACCGACGCTCGGGCGCCGCGTGCCGTTCGAGTCCGTCGCGCACGCCGCTCCACACGCGCGCGAGCCGTGCTTCGGACGTGTCGACCGCCACGTGCTTGGAAAGGTACCGAGGTGTCGTCATGCCCGCCTCACGCTCCCCCCTTGGCCCCGAGCCGCCGCTCGGCGGACAGGATGCGCCGTTTCACGGTGGCCAGACTCAAACCCATGTGCTCGGCGATCTCCGTGAGCTCCATACCCTCGACCCGCCGCAGCACCAGGGCGACGCGTTCCTCGCCCGGGAAATCCGCGAGCTTTCGATACAGATGCCGGAGCTCCGCCGCCACGTCGGCGGGCGCCGCCGGAGAAACGAGCGCCTCCACGTCCACGGGCTCGCGCTGCCGCAGCCCGAGCCGTATCAAGAGCCGGCGACTGCGCAGG
Source organism: Polyangiaceae bacterium (assembly GCA_036374535.1). Lineage (GTDB taxonomy): Bacteria > Myxococcota_A > Polyangia > Polyangiales > Polyangiaceae > PMG-095. The sequence goes on along the minus strand of DASUTR010000490.1, from coordinate 733 downwards.
CGCTTGCTCGCCGTGCGCACGACGATTGTCGCGATCCACGACGCGAACGCCTGCGGATTCTGCAGGGACTCGAGGTGCGTAAGCGCGTAGACGAACGCATCCTGCGCGAGATCGTCCGCCTCTTCGCGTCCCGCGAGCACGCGGTGCGAAAGCCCGAGCACCATCCGCCCATGACGCGCGAACAACGCTTCCTGCGCCCAACCCTCGCCCGCTCGCGCCGCGACGACCAGCGCTGCATCGCTCGGACCCGCGCCCGATCGCGTCGTCGGAAGCGAATCCGCCGTCACGGGTCATGATACCCCGCCCTCGCGGCTTCCCGTCGCGTCGAAGGGCGATTTGGCAACGACATCGAAATCGCGAGACCTCGACGAGGATGTCCCCCGAACGGCTCCGTACGGCTCACGGCATGGCCCCCCGGCAGACGCTATCCGCCTCCCCTGAGCCGCGAGTGCAGCCTCGCGGTACCCACGGACAATGGCTCTCCGCAGCTCGGCCCGAGCCCTCGCGTGCTCCGTTGCCTTCGCGGCCCTGGCCTGTACCGGGCATATCGAAGGCAACGGCGAGGAATCCGCCGTAAATGGCGGAAAGGGGGCCCGAAGCGGTAAAGGCGGTAAAGGCGGTAGCGCTCAGGGCGGAGGCGCCGGCGCGTCGGGCAACTCGGGCACGAGCGGCACCGCGGGCTCCGGCGGCGCCGCGGGCGCTCCGGCCGTGGCCGGAGTGCTCCCGGTCACGC
>DASUTR010000489.1:0-11662 GCA_036374535.1 Polyangiaceae bacterium | reverse complement strand
AGTGATAATCAAAGTCATGTTCACTTGGCTGGCCGGGCGAGCCCGGCCGCGCCGAGAAATCGTCATTTCCAGGCCAGCGGCCGAGGCGCCCCGAGCCGAGCTTCCCCCCACCGGAGTCCGCTCATGTCGCTCACCCTCGCTCGCGCTCGCTCGAACTTTACGCTGGTCGCCTGGCTCGCGCTCTCCTCCGCCGGTTGCAGCGGCAACGCATCCGACGACGAGCTCGAAGGAAGCCAGGGTCCGCTCTACGCGGTCATGTACGAGGTGTACGACGACGCCGGCTCGACGAGCTACCTGAGCTTGCTCGATTCGCTCGAGATCGACGAGATCGACCTCGAACGGGCGCGCGAGTTCGGCAGCGGTCGCGCGTTCATCCAATCGTACGGCGGGAAGCTCTTCGTGGGCGATTCGGAATCCCCGACGGTCACGCGTTACTCGATCGGGACGAGCGGTGAACCCGTTTTCGAAGACAGCATGAGCTTCGCGAACTACGGCCTCGTCGAGGGACAGTTCGACGACTGGAACGTGACGTTCATCAGCGAAGACAAGGCGTACCTCCTCGACGCGAGAGAAGGGACGACCATCGTCTGGAACCCTTCGACGATGGAGATCATCGGAGACATTCCGGCACCCGCCGAGCTCTATCGCGAAGGGTGGTCGCTCGAGACGACGCCCGGCGTGGTGCGCGACGGGCTATTGTTCCGAACGTTCGACTGGGCAAACTACGACGAGGCGGCCTACGTGCCGGACTTCTTGCTCGCGATCTACGACGTCGCGACGGACGAGCTCCTCGAGCTCGTCGAAGAGACCCGCTGCCCCGTGCCGGGCAACCTGGTTCACGAGGACGAGGCAGGCGCCATCTACTTCAGCAATTGGGTTTGGCCCGTGGCGGGCACCCTCATGCGTGGCGCCGCGTCGCCGTGCGTCCTCCGCATCAACGCGGGCGAGCGGCGTTTCGATCCGAACTGGACGCTCGACTACGGCGACGTGACCGATGGACGGGAAGGCGCGATGTTCACGTACCTCGAGAACGGCCAAGCGCTCATCGCCGCGTTCTACGACGAACGAACGAGCTTCGACGAGACGACCGATCCCTGGTCCTACGTCGGCAGCAACAACTGGCGCGTCTGGAACGTCGACATGGAGACCATGACGGGGTCGCCGCTCGAAGGCCTCGACTTCAACGGTGGCGGGTTCACGCCCATCCAGTTCGACGGCCGCCTGCTGCTGATGGTTCCGGGTGGCGCGGAAGACAATTGGGCGACGCAGGTGCACGAGGTCGTCGGCGGGCGAGCGTCGCCACGAGTGCGGCTTCCCGGCTGGTCGTATCAGTTCGAGAAGCTTCGCTGAGTGAAGCGGCGTTCGACGGCTACGTCGTGGCTCGAGCCCGGGCGAGCCGCGCGGCCAGCTCGAGGGCGGCGGCCATTCCCGCCGCATCGGCTTTACCGCGCCAGGCGATGTCGTACGCCGTGCCGTGGTCGACGCTCGTTCTCGGTACCGAGAGGCCCATGGTGACGTTCACGGCGTCGCCGAACGCGACGAGCTTCATCGGGATCGTCGCCTGATCGTGGTACATCGCGACGACGCCGTCGTAGACACCGGCGCGCATCTTTCGAAACGCCGTTTCCGCGCCGATCGGTCCGACCACGTTCGCCGCGGAGCCGAGGACTCGGCGCGCACGCGTGATTCCCGGGACGATCGCCCGCGTCTCCTCTTTGCCGAACATCTCGCCCTCGCCCGCGTGGGGATTCAGCGACGCGACCGCGACGCGAGGCTTGCGCTTGCCGATGCGGCGCAGGAGCTCGGACAGCGCCAGCGTCGCTTCCGAAACGCCGGCCGCGTCGATCTTGCGCGGGACATCGGACAGGGCGACGTGCGTCGTGACGAGACTCGTCGCGAGCCCGCCGCCGACGAAACACATCACCGCCTCGCGCGCGCCGTCCAGATCGCGAAGCCACTCGGTGTGGCCGACGAACCGCGCCGCCCCGCGCGCGCCCGAAGTCGCGATCACGTGTTTGCTCACGGGAGCCGTCACGATCGCTCCACGTCCGCCCTCTCGGACGTGCTCTTTGACGAGCCAATGAGCGACGCTGACGTAGTGGAGCTCGGCTGCACCGGCGCGCCGGGTGGGCTTGCCGGGACGGCGATCGCCGGCGGCGAGACGCGGCCCGACCTCGAGAACCCGGATCGAGCCGCGTTTCGCGGGACCGAGAGCGCCTGCGGTCGCGTCCGTTCCCACGCCCACGAGTCGTTCGGGAGCGACCCCGACGAGGCGCGCCGCCGCGCGCAGCGTCGCGAGATCCCCGACGAGCACGGCGTCGTGTTCGCGAAGCTTCCATGCGGCGGCGACGGACACCTCGGGCCCGATGCCGGCAGGACATCCCGTGGAGACGGCGATCAGGGGTGGGCGCGCCAAGGGCGCGAGCCTAGCCGATGCGCGCCCGTCACGGGAGCTCCTCCGGAAGCCCGAACGCCTCGCGCACGGCGCCGAGGTCGAACGTCGTGACCTCGCGGACGAGCGTGCCCTCGATGCGCAGCACGTCCAAGGCCATCGGTCGGTAGCCGACGGCGCCCGGCTTCCGGCGATACACGGCCACCGCCGGGAGTCGGTTGGCCGTCGTCACGAGGCAGCGCATGGCGCCGAAATCCTCCGCTCCGAAGCCGCCTTCTACCCACCCGCGCACGATCCGGTCGCGTCCCACTTGTCGCGTCGGCTCGGGCGGCATCGAAAAGCGCAAGTCTTCGTGGAGCAAGGCGGCGATCGCGTCCACGTCGGCGCGTTCGTGAGCCTCGACGTAGCGCGTGAGAAACTCGCGCCGCTTCTCGGAACCGAGCTTCGACGGCGGGGGCCGCCGCGCGGACGGATCCTCCCGGAGCGTCGCCCGCGCGCGCTGGAGCGAGGCGTTCACGGCCGCGGAAGTCATGCCGAGAAACGAGGCGGCTTCCTTCGCCGGCCAGTCGAGCGCGTCGCAGAGCACGAGCGCTGCGCGCTGTCTCGCGGGTAAGAATTGAAGCGCTACCAGGTACGCGAGCTCGATGCGCTCCTTGACGAGAGCGCGTGCGTCGGGCTCCGCGTCACCGGGTGCCGGCGGCTCGAGCAGCGCGTCGGGGTAGGGCTGGAGCCACGGAACGTGCGGCGGGAGCTCGGGTGGCTCGCTCGGGTCGCGGGCGAGCACTTGCCTTCGGCTCGAGGCGAGAAAATCGAGGCACGCGTTCGTCGCAATGCGATAAAGCCAGGAGCGCAGCGACGAGCGACCTTCGAAGCTCTCTCGCGCGCGCCAAGCTTTGAGAAACGTCTCCTGGACGAGATCCTCGGAGTCGTCGAACGAGCCGAGCATGCGGTAGCAGTAGGCTCGAAGCTCTCGCCGGTACCGTTCGGTGAGCTCGGCGAACGCCGCTTTGTCTCCGCAGCGGGCCGCCGCTACGACGGCTTCGTCTTCCGGCGTGCGCGCGTTTTCGACTGGTTCGTGAGCTCGCATGGAGGTCGTCTTCTTTCTGGAGCGAAGGAGCTCCGACGAGAAGACGACGACCTCACCCGAAATTCATCGCGCCGCGCCCAAATGGTCGTTTTCGTTGAATTTTCGCGCGAGCGGCGAGCCTACGCCTCGTCCTCTTCTGCATCCTTGTCTTCGTGCCGGGCGCGCGCAGCGGCGTCCTCCGTCTCGGGAGAGCGTAGCTTGTAGCCCGAGCCGCGCAGGGTCTCGAGGGGCAAGGCGGGTCCGAGCTTCGCGCGCAGGCGCCGAACGTGGATGTCCACGGTGCGCGGGCCGCCTTCGTAGCGGTTGCCCCAGACCCGAGCGAGCAAGTGCTCGCGCGACAGTACCTTGCCGCGGCGCTCACAAAGGTAGGCGAGCAGCGCGAACTCCTTCGCGGTGAGTTGGACGCTCCGTCCGTCCACGTAGACCTCGTGTCCGGCCTTGTCGACGATGATGCCGGCGACCTTGTGCCGCTCTTCGGTCGCGAATTCGCTGCGGCGCCATTCGAGAGCGCGGATGCGACCGTAGAGCTCCTCGGGAACGTACGGGTGGAGCACGAAGTCGTCGAAGCCGCTCGACGGCTCGACGCGTGCGATCTGCCCGACGGTCACCGCAATCATGGCGCCGACGTTGTCGAAGTACGGCTCCTTGCGGACGGCGCGGAGCGCCGCGACGGCGAGATCGGGCCGGTCGAGGGCTTCGAAGACGAGCGCGCGGGGTCTGACCTCGAGCTCGTCGTCGTCGTCGCCGATGAGGTTTACGGGATCGTCCCAAAGGTCGAGCGTTCTGACCGTCGCGCCGAGCTGGCGAAGGGTGGAGGCCGCCCCTTCTTCTCGCTCGAGCATCGGCCCGTGGCCGACGACGGCCACGAAGCTCTTTGCGCGCCCAATCGATCTATCGGGTGATTTCAGTACCGCCAACGGTGATTCGCCCGATCTTGAGGGTTGGGCAGCCGACTCCCACGGGAACGCTTTGACCGTCTTTTCCACAGGTCCAGATTCCATCGGAAAGTGCCACGTCGTGTCCGAGCATGGTTACCTCGCGCAATGTTTCCGGACCATTGCCAATAAGATTCACGCCCTTGAGGGGCGCTGTGATGCGTCCATTTTCGATCAAATAGCTTTCGGTAAGGGAAAAAACGAAGTCCCCGTTCGAAATGTCCACCTGTCCTCCGCCGAAACATTTCGCGAAAACTCCCCGTTCGACGCTTCTCACGATGTCTTCGGGGGCCTCCGTTCCTCCGAGGAGCACGGTGTTGGTCATCCTCGGCATCGGGGCGCAGGCGAAGCTCTCACGCCGCCCGTTTCCGGTGATGGTGGCCTTGGTATGCCGGGCCGACAGCCGGTCCTGCATGTAGCCGAGCAGCACGCCGTTCTCGATGAGGACACTGCGGGTGGGGGTGATGCCCTCGTCGTCCACGTTGATGGTGCCGCGGCCCTGCAGGATGGTCGCGTCGTCGACGACCGTACAGAGCTCGCTCGCGACGACTTGGCCGACGCGCCCGCTGTAGTTGCTCGTCCCCTTGCGATTGAAGTCGGCCTCGAGCCCGTGGCCGACGGCTTCGTGCAGGAGGATGCCGCTGTCACCCGGAGCGAGGACGACGGTCATCTGCCCGGCTGGCGCCGGCCGAGCGTCGAGCAGCACGAGCGCCTGCCGCGCCGCTTCGCGCCCGTGCCATTCGGGCGATTTGTCGTCGAAGTACGCGAGCGTCTTGCGGCCGCCGCCGCCGCTTCGTCCCGATTCGCGCTTCCCGTTGCGCTCCGCCACCGCGGACACGCCGAAGCGAATGAGCGGCTGTACGTCGTATGCTTGCCGCCCGTCGCTCGTCACGACCAGGATCTCTCGCACCTCCTCCGCAAGCGACGCGCTCACCTTGACGATCGCTGGATCCGCCGCGTGAGCGGCCTTGCTCGCGCGTTCGAGCAACGAGCGCTTCTCGATGCCCGAGACGTCGAGGGTGGGAGCGTTCAAGAGATAGCGCTCCGGCAGGACGAGCGGTTCGAGCCGAACCGGCACGGGCGCCGAGCCCGAGCTTGCGATGCGGGCTGCGGTCTCCGCCGCTCGCTGCATCGATTCCCAGGCGAGATCCTCGACATGCGCGTAGCCCGTGGCGTTGCCCTTCTGAACGCGGACGCCGAGGCCGAGGCTAACGCCGCGTGACGCGCTGCGTGTAATCCCCTCCTCGAAGCTGAGTCCGCCCGCGGCGCGGTACTCGAAGAAGAGGTCGGCGTAGTCGCCGCCACGCGACAGGGCAATCGAGAGCAAGCGCGCAAGGGTCGCTTCGTCGAACGCGTGAGTGCCACCTGGTCCGAACGGGGCGAAATAGCGAACGCTGCGGGTCATGGGAACGGAAAACGTAGCGCATCACGTGGCAGGTTGGTAACGGCCATTTTTCACCGGCGCATTCGTTCGAGAACGCCTTTTCCACTTCCGCGGATGGGCGCGCGTTCCGTCGTTCGGGTCGTTAGGTCTGACGTCGTCTCGTGGACGCATGCGTACGTCGGCGTGAACGTTCGAGTCGCGTCGTCGAAAGGCTAACGCCGGTGCGTTCGAACTAACGGTCGAGTCCGTTCGGGAAGAGTCACGATCTGGCAGCGACGATCACGAACATCACCGTTCGTGTTCGGCGCCGGTTCGCAATTTCAACGAGTGACTCGCTCACTCATGCGGAGGAATCGATGGATACCCTGGTGACGACGATTTCGTTCGGCGGCATCGCACTCCTTTTGATCTTCACCCAGGCGTGCAGCGCACCCGCGGAGGCGGAGGACGTGGCGACGGCCGAGCAGGAGGCGGTCGGCGACTTCTTGCCCGGGCTCGTCACGTCGAGCCCCGACTTGCTCGACGAGGCCGGCGAGGCCTTTCGGGCCGTCGAGGCAATCACCGACGGCGTCGGCCCCATCTTCAACGAGCGGGCATGTGGCGCCTGCCACACCGAAGGCGCTGTCGGCGGTGCCGGCGTGCAGCTCGAGCGGCGCTTCGGTACCTTCACGGCGGGCGGAATCTTCGATCCGCTCGACGAGCTCGGCGGAACGCTGCGTCAGCTGTTCAGCGTCGGAAACTTCAACAATCCGAACCTGCCGGCGGCGAGCCGGGGCCGCTGTCAGCCGGGCAATCCTACGCTCTGCTGCGTTCCCGTCGAGCGGGAGCCGGCGCAGGCGACCGTCCGCAACGTGGGGCGCCTGACGACGGCGCTCTTCGGGCTCGGGCTCGTGGACTCGATCCCCGACGCGTTCTTCGACGGCCTTGCCGCGGCGCAGCCCGCCGCGATCCGGGGCGTCGTCAACCGTGTTCCGACGTTCCTACCGAATCCGGGCGATCCGTCGCAGACGCTGCTCGGAGCGAGGGTGGGTCGCTTCGGGTGGAAAGCCGCGGTGCCTACGCTGATGCAGTTCTCCGCCGACGCTTACAACAACGAGATGGCGATCACGACGCAGAGTTGCTTCCGCGGCACGACCGTCAACACGTTCGCGCTCGAGAACATCCCGAACGCGCTGGCCGGAACCGGCATCGATGGTTGCGACGATCTCGCGCCACGCCAGCCGTCCGAGACCAATCCCGGCGGGCTCACCGCGGCGCAATGGGCGCAGGTGGACGATCCGGTCGGAAGCTGCGCTGGCGGTCGCACGGAGATTCAAGACGACGTTTTCCTGTTCACGGTGTTCATGACGGCACTTGCGCCCGCCCCGCGCGACTTCAGCGACGCGACGGCCGTGAGCCGCGGCGATCCGCTGTTCACGAGCGCCGGCTGTTCGGGTTGCCATGTTCGCACGACGTTTCGAACTCCGGCCAATCCGGCTCCGGTCGACATCGGCAACGGCGAAGAGTTCGTGCGCGTGCCGGCCAACTTCGCCTTCAACCCGTTCTCGGACTTTCTCAAGCACGACATGGGCGCGCTCGGCGACAGGATCGGCGAAGCGCCGCCCGATGATCCGGCGCAGGGCCTCGGCGATACGGTGGCACAGACGCGTCAGATGCGAACGGCTCCGCTCTGGGGCTCACGGTTTCGAAACCGCTTCCTGCATGACGGAAGATGCTCGGACATCGCGTGTGCGATTCGCGCACACGACGGGCAGGGCGTAGCGGCGCGCAACGCCTTCAACGCTTTGAGCGGTACGAACCAGCACTATCTCGTGCAGTTCGTGCGTTCGCTCTAGACCGAAGCGACGCGCAGAAGGGCTGCGGCGGCGATCCCCGCTCGGGCGACGGCTCCGGGCGGGGGTCGGCTCGTTCGTCGGGTCCCGTGATCGCGCCGGGGGCTCCGGCGCATTGATCTCCGGCGGCTCTTCCCCTGGCGGGCGAGGCGCGACGCTGGATGGTCCATAAAATAACGAAACTGCTGGCTTTTTCGGCGCTGATTGGGGCTTGTGCCGCGACCGAGCCGACCCTGCTAGGGCGGGCCGAGGTCGAAGCTGCGGGAGGGGCCGGCGGAAGCTCGGGTGCGGGGGGCAGCCAGGCTGGAACTGCACTCGGTGGAACATCGACCGGAGGCGCGATCGTGCTCGGGGGTACGGGCGGCTTCGCGGGCACGGACGGCTGCAACACCCTCGCGTGTCGCATCGATCCTTGCGAGGGCCGGCCGAAGACGTCGATCAGCGGCGTCGTCTACGATCCTGCCGGCAAGGTTCCGCTCTACAACGTCGTCGTCTACGTGCCGAACCGAGCGCTCGGCGACATCCCGACCGGCGCGACCTGCGAGACGTGTTCGAGTCCTTTTTCCGGCCAGCCCATCGCGGTCGGCCTGAGCGGTCCGGACGGGCGTTTTCTCGTGAACGACGCGCCGTCCGGCGACCACGTTCCGCTCGTCGTGCAGGTCGGCAAATGGCGCCGGCAGATCGTGATTCCGCGCGTCGAGTCGTGCACCGACAACGCCGCCGACCCGTCCGACACGCGCCTGCCGAGAAATCGCGGCGAGGGCCATATTCCGAGGATCGCCATCGCAACGGGCGGCTCGGACGCGCTCGAGTGCCTGATGCGCAAGATCGGCATCTCCGATTCGGAGTTCGGCCCCGGTGACGCCGCCGGTCGCGTCCACCTTTACGCGGGAGTCGGCGCATCGGCGACGATGGCAGACGGGACCGCGCTCGGCGATGCCGAGGAGTTGTGGAACGACGCCGAGCGCCTGAACGGCTACGACATCATGCTGCTCTCGTGCGAGGGCGACGACAATCTGTTCGAGGACGGCATTCGCACGGAAACGCAGATCGCGAACGTCCGCGGGTTCGCCGATCTCGGCGGGCGCATCTTCGGCTCGCACTGGCATCACGGCTGGATCAACCGGGAATACTCGCCGTATCCCGAGACCGTGCAATTCGCCTCGAGCGCTCACGGCTTCGAGCCGCCCGAGCTTCCCATCACGGTGTCCGTGGATACGAGCTTCCCCAAGGGCGATGCGTTCGCGACGTGGCTACTGAACGTCGGAGCGTCGACCACGCCCGCATCCATCGCCGTCAAAGGCGCCGAGCACAGCGTCGACAGGGTGGCGCCCGGCGGAACTGCTCAGCGCTGGATCTTCGGCACGGATCCCGAGCGCGACGGCACGGAAATGCTGCAATACTTCTCGTTCAACACGCCCATCGGCGGCACGGAATGCGGGCGCATGGTGTTCAGCGACCTCCACGTTTCGGCCGGCCCCGACACCGACACCGGCAAGGATCCGTTCCCGGAAGGCTGCCGCACGACCGACCTTTCGCCCCAGGAAAAAGCGCTGGAATTCATGCTCTTCGACCTGTCCTCGTGCGTCCAACCCGACACCATGCGCCCCGAACCCCCGCCCGTCGTCCGGTACCGTTGACGGGATCGGAGAACCGCCAAGACGCCAAGATCGCCAAGACGCGCCAAGATTTTTGGGTTGAAAGAGAAACCACAAGAATCCTCTTGGTGTCTTGGCGGCTAATCTCTGAATCGGTAGCCGTCCGCGATCAACGTATCGTGCACTTCGCGGGCGTGTTCGGCGCCGCGGGTTTCGAGGACGAGCTCGACGAGGGTTTCGCCGAGCTCGACTCCGGCGAACGCGCGGTCGTGCTTGATTTCGAGGATGTTCGTGCCGAGCTCGGCGACGCGCGCCGTCAGCCGCGCGAGCGCGCCCGTCACGTCGGGAATCACGAGCACGAGTCGCGTGCGACGTCCCGATTTCACGAGACCGCGCTCGATCACGCGAGCCACGAGATTCACGTCGATGTTGCCGCCGCTCACGACGACGGCGGTCTTCTTGCCACCGAGGGGCAAGCGTCCGGACGCGAGACCCGCGACGCCCACGGCGCCTGCGCCCTCGGCGACCGTCTTGTCTCCTTCGAGCAGCATCAGGATCGCCTCGGCGATCTCTTCCTCGTCGACGAGCTCGATGCCGTCGACGTAGCGCTCGACGACGCCGCGCGCGATCGAGCCCACCTCGCGCACGGCGATGCCGTCGGCGATCGTCTTGCCCCCGAGGAGCTCCGGCGGCGCTTCGTGCTCGAGCGCCCGCTTCATTCCCGGAAACGTCTCCGATTCGACGCCGTAGACGCGGACGTTCGGTTTCGTTTCCTTGATGGCGCAGGCGATGCCTGCCACGAGCCCGCCGCCGCCGACCGGGACGACGACGGCTTCGACGTCGGGGAGCTGTTCGAGGAGCTCGAGGCCGATCGTTCCTTGGCCGGCGATGACCTCGACGTCTTCGAAGGGATGAACGAGCGTCGCACCCTCGCTTCGGGCGAGCGACAGGGCATGCGCGGCCGCGTCGTCGTAGCTCTGACCGTGGAGCACGACGCGAGCCCCGAAACCGCGCGCGGCGGCCACCTTGACGAGCGGAGCGGCGGTGGGCATGACCACCGTCGCGGCGATGCCGAGCCGGCCGGCGTGATAGGCGACCGCCTGCGCATGGTTGCCGGCGCTGGCCGCCACCACGCCGCGGCGTTTTTCGTCATCCGACAGTGTGAGCAGCCGATTGCACGCCCCGCGCTCCTTGAAAGAGCCGGTTCGCTGCACGTTTTCGAGCTTCAGGACGACGATCCCGCCGGTGAGCGCGCCGAGTTTCGGGCTTTCCCGACACGGGGTCGCGACCACGCGGCCAGCCAGCCGTCCGCGAGCCTCTTGAATCCGTCGAAGGTGGAGCACCTACACCTGAGCCTACCTCGGCCACCTTTTGAACCAAGGGCCGAAATGCACTAGTCTTTCTTGCTTCGGAGCGGCGCGGTCCGATCGATCGCCCTCGCGTCGGCAAACGTCCGCTCCCGAGCGCCGCCGTGCCCATCGATCGAGAGAAAGTCAATCAAGCGGCTCAGAAGTACGTCGAAAAGAAGAAGTACGACCGAGCCATCGCGGAGTACCAGCGGATCATCCAAGAGGATCCGAACGACGCGCGGACTCTTCTGAAGATCGGCGACCTGCAGGCGCGGCTCGAGGCATATCCCGAGGCGATCGCCACCTACGATCGCGTCGGGCAGCACTACTCGTCGCAGGGCTTCGCGCTCAAAGCCATCGCCGTCTACAAGCAGATCCGCGAGCTCATCAAGAAGCACGCCCCGGATCTGGCCGATCGCTACGGACACATCGTTCCGAAGCTCGCCGAAATTTACTCGCAGCTCGGGCTCACGAGCGATGCGCTCGCCGCGTACGACGAGGTCGCGACCCGGCTCCAGCGTGGTGGTCGCGATCGCGAAGCCATCGACGTTTTCCGCAAGATGGTGGAGCTCGATCCGGGCAATCCGCTGCCGCATTTGCGGCTCGCGGAGGCCTGCTGCCGCGTGCAGAGTCTGGATGAAGCGATCGAGCTGTTCTGGCGCGCGTCCGAGCTCCTCATCAATCTCGGGCGCCGCGAAGACGCCGTCAAAGTGGTGGAGCGCATCCTGCATTTCCGCGTGGAGCCGCGCTACGCGCGCTTCGCCGCGGAGCTCTACATCGAGCGTGGAACGCGTGAAGACGGTCTTCAGGCGCTCGCGAAGCTCCAGATCTGCTTCCAGGCCGATCCGCGCGATCTCGACACGCTGAGCCTCTTGGCTCGCGCCTTCGGGCTCATCGGCCAAGAGGGCAAGGCGCTCGAGGTCCACAAGGAGATGGCGCGTCTTGCCCGCGAGCAGGGCAAGCTCGACCTGTACAAGGAGCTCCTGCTGCACCTGCGCAAGGTGGCGGCGGACGACGAAGCCGTGAAGGCTCTCGACAGCGTGCGCGCACCCGCGCCGTCGAGCGCGCCGCCGCCGAGCGCGCCG
>DASUTR010000488.1:0-5120 GCA_036374535.1 Polyangiaceae bacterium | reverse complement strand
ACGAGCGCTGCGAGCGCTCGCCGTCGTCGGTTTCGCGGCGATGTCCGGCGCGTGCAGCGGAGCCGCCACGGAAAGCGACCAGGAGCGGACTCCCATCACCCCGAACCCCGAGTGCGAGGGGCGAGGCGAGCGGATCGTGCGGGGTCTGACCAAGACGAGCGACGACGGCGCGCTCGCAGTGTCACTCGTCGCGGGTGAGCCGCTGCCGCCCGTGCAGGGGCCGAACAGCTGGACGCTCGACGTGTCGCTGTCGGGTGAGCCGGTCCTCGACGCGGGCGACGCCGACGCTCAGGTGATCGCGAACGTGTACATGGCCGAGCACGATCACAATATCCGAAAGCGCGGCACCATGACGGAGCCGGGCGTGTTCGAGTTCGCCCAGTTTCCGATCACCATGAACGGGTACTGGGAGGTCACCGTTCAGGTTCTCACCGATCCGAATCCCGACGAAGAAGGCGCGCAGCCGGAGACCGTCGCCGACGCGGTGTTCGGCTTCTGCGTCGAGAGCTGAGTCAGCGCGCGCGCCGCGGCATCGCGACGCACTGCCACGGCGGCGTCTGCGTGAAATCGTCGCGGGCGACGAAGCGGCTCGAGGCGCGACTCGCGGCGCTCCACTCCATGCTCACGACGTTCAGCGCCGAGAGCTCTGGTTCGGAGGTGAAATCTTCGTGCCGGAAGGTCAGGAGATCGAGCGTCGTCATCGCGGAACGAACGGCCGGGTCGAGGTGGCCCGAAGCGATGAGGTCGTCGAGCACCTCGAGTCCCACGGGCACGAGGCGCAGGCGAACCGTCACGCGATCGGGAATGCCGGAGATCACGCCTTCGCGGGCGAGGGGAAAGCGCCGCCGCAAGTGGGACTGGTAGTACTCGGGTTTCGCGGGATCCGCCGTGACTTGCGCTGGAAGCGTCTTGTCGTGGATCTCGGCGACGTTCCAGAACATGTGGGTCTCGTTGCCGTCGGCGTCGAACGTTTCGTCGCGGAGTAGCCAGAGATCCGGATCGTTCTCGACGGACGCGATCTCCCCGTCGGCGAAAACCCCGCTTTCGTAGATGACCTCGTCGCTCCGGTACGCGATGACTTCGGTATAGGCGCGGCGATCCTGCGAGGCGCCGCTCGGAAAATGGTGCCCGGCGTTCGCGTTGTCGAGCGTGACGTGAAGCGCGGCCTCCGTGTCGCTCAGCGCCTGCACGCAGATCTCGATGCGAACCGTCGGGTCGAGCATCTGCTCGCGCTTCTCGGCCTGCTCGGCGGCGAGCTCCGCGTCGCGCAGGGCATTGCCCGTCGCGGGAAATGGCGTCAGCGGGCCGTCGACGCCCGCCATGTGGTGCGAGTGGCGAGCGCGCTTCGGTCCCGAGTTGGCGATCGGCTCGTTCGCGACCGTCGGCAGGTGACACGAGTTGCAGGTGGAAGCCGCCGACGCCGAGGGCGCGTTCTCGGGCGCGAACACCGAGCCCTTCCACTCCGCGAACGTTCGCTCGAGGTGGACCGCGCGGGGCGCGGGCGGCGACGGCAGCACGATATCGTGGCAGCTCCCGCACATCGCGGCGCTTTCCGGCCGATCGCCGGCGAGCAGCGCCGAGTACTCGGATCGGTGTACGTCGTTCGACGTCGGGTCGGCGATGCGGCCGCGCATCGTGACGTCGTCGCTCAGCTTGAGCGGGTTGTTGTGGGAGCCCTCGACGGCTTCGACGTTGTGGCAGAAGTAGCAGGTGACTCCGCGAAGCTCGGCGGGCACTTCGGCCAGATTGAGGCCGTCGGTCGTCGCCCCGGTGCGTACGGCGAGCGGCGCGTGACAATTGACGCACAAGGAGCCGAGCTCACCGTTCGTTTCCTCCTGCCCCCGTCGGTTCATCGCGACGAACACCGGATCTTCGGCCGCGTAGGCGTGCATGCTCGCGGACCATTCGTCGTAGTGCTGCTGGTGACAGGACGCGCAGTTCTTCGAATCGTAGAGCTCGGCGAGCTCCGCGTAGGTTTTCGCCGGCGGCGGCTCGTTCGAGCACGCGCTCGTGGCGACGGCAAAGAGCGCGCCGGCGGCGGCGGCCTCGAGAGAACGCTTTCGGCTCAAAGTATCTCCGTCACGGAACGCTCGCCGCGAGCTTGTTTTCGCTCCCGGCGTTTGTCAGTATGACCTCGATGCGGCTCGGCGCGGCCCTGCTCTCTGCGTCGGTCGCCCTCGCGGCCGTCCCGAGCTACGCCAACGGCCGGTTTCCGCTGTCGCAGAGACTTTTCCAGGACGAGGGAAATCCCGACTCCCTGGTGCTTTCGGCGACCTTCGGCCTGCTCGTGACTCGGGACCATGGCGAAAGCTGGTACCACGTTTGCGAAGGTCTGCTCACGCCCGAGCTGCTCGAGTCCGATCCGCTGCTCGAGCTCATGCCGGACGGTTCGATGCTCGCGGCGCTCGTGCGACCCCTCCGCCGCTCCGAAGACTGCGGCTGCACGTTCGAGGCGGTGCTCGGCGAAGGGATGGATCAGTCGATCGCCGATATCGCCAAGGCCGGCGGGACGAACGTGCTCGCGCTCGCGCGCACGACGGGCCCGCCCATCACCTACCGCATCGAACGCTCGAGCGATTCGGGGCGTACCTTCACCAAGGTCGCCGACCTTCCCCAAAACCTCCTCGCCTACACGCTCGACGCCGCCCCCTCGAATCCGATGCGTGTTTACGTGTCGGTCGTCTTGAATCCCGACGCGGACGCGGGCATCGCCCAGTCGACGCCCGCGCTGCTCGTCTCGGATGACGGGGGCGCGACCTTCGGCGCACCTCGTCCGATCCAGTCCGCCACGTTCGACGATCACCCGTACATCGCCGCCGTTCACCCGACGCGAGCGGACACGGTCTACGTCCGCACCGATTCGTGGAGGCCGAACGAGGAAACGGGGCTCGACGAAGCGAACGACGCCCTGTTCGTCTCGGACGACGCCGGCATGCAATTTCGCGAGGTGCTGCGCAAGCGCGCCAAGATCTTCGGGTTCGCCTTGTCGCCGGACGCCTCGACGGTGCTCGCCGGCTTCGGCGACCCGCGGCAGCCTACGCGCGACGTGTACCCGTACGAGACGGGAATCTACAGCGCGAGCGCAGCCGAGCTCACGTTCACGCACTCGCTGAACGCTGCCGTCAGCTGTCTCACCTGGAACGACAACGGTCTTTACGCGTGCTTCGACGACGGGATCGGCGTGTCTACGAGCGGCACCGTTCCTGCGACGCCTCAAGACTTCACGTCCCTGCTCGCATACGCGGACGTCAAAGGTCCGCTCGCATGCAACGCGGCCACGTGCCTTCCGGAGTGGCAGGACGGGCGCGAGGACGTTCCCGCCGTGTGCGACCGGCTCGCCGCCGAATGCGACGTCGATCCGTCGGCCAACGTCCAAGAGTGCAGCCCTTCCGGAGGCACGAGCGGCTCGGGCGGCGCGGGCGCCGGCGGAGCGTCGAGCGCGGGCAGCTCGACCGCGGGAGCGATGCCGAGCGCGGGCTCGGGTGGAACGGCTGCATCGGGTGCTTCCGCCGGCGGCGGGGCCGGCGCGGGCGGTGGCGGCGCCGGTGGTGATGCCGACGACGACGGCGGCTCGTGCGGTTGCCGTTCGCCCGGTGCACCGGCTCGGAGCGGAACGAGCGCGGCGCTCGTCGCGCTTTCGCTGCTGGCGCTCCGGCGCCGCTTCGCTACGCGTCGCTGAGACGCGAGGCGATTCCGTCGAAGCGACACTTTTCGTGCCGCGGGAGAACCTGCGATTTCCGATAACAGGAAGTTTCCGAACGGCATTCAATCGTCATCCGAAATGAAAATATTCTGAGTTGAAGTGCTCGCATACGGTCTCTATCGTTTTGCAATGCAGAACCAGGCACTCTGGGCGCGCGGAAAATTGTGGCTGACGGGGAACGCCCGGCTCTTCCGCGCCGCCGCGCTCGGCGTAGCCCTCGCGAGCTCGGTTCCCGCGCTGGTTGCCTGCTCGTCGAGCGAGATCGAAAACGACGGGTCCATCCGCGGCACGCTGAAGGTCTACATCGCCACGATGGATGACGGGACGAGCCGCACCGAGTACAAGCTCATGGTCGGCGGCAACGAGCTCGACGAGCGGATGCTCGTCTTCGCAAAACCGCCCGACGCCGCGGGGGAGCGCGAGATCAAGGTTTGGGGCGACGCCAGCGGGCGGGAAATCATCGTCAGCCGCTACGAGCTCGTCGACACCGTCGACGACGACCTGGGCCGCTCGCAAGAAGCGATCATCGGTGGAACGCCCTATCCGTCGCGCACGTTCGCGTACGTGCTCGTCAACATCGGCGGCGGCAACGGGAGCTACACGACCGCGCAGGGAGAGATCGACCTCTTCGGCATGGGCGCGAGCGACGGCTCCACGAAGCAGTGGTTCCTCGAGAACTCCTACGGGCGGCAGGACATCAGCGGTGACGTCATCGGCCCGCTCACCGCTTCGATGAGCGGCTGCAACTATTCGGCCATCCCTTCGGCGCTGCGCAGTCAGGTCGACAGCCAGCTCGGCGGGGCTCCGCAGAACTACCTCTGGTACTTCCTGACGCGGAACTCCGGCTGTTCGTGGGCCGGTCTTGCGTCGGTCGGTTCGCCCGATCGACCCGCGAGGGACACCTGGTACAACGCGTCGTCGAGCTGCGTCGTCCTCGTCCAGGAGCCCGCACACAACTTCGGCATGCAGCACTCCTCGTCCCTGCGCTGCAGCGGCGGCTCGTTCGCAAACGACCCGAGCAGCTGCACCCACGACGAATACGGCGATCCGCACGACCCCATGGGCGGCGGTTGCCGCCACACGAACGCCTGGCAAAAGGCGTATCAGGGCTGGTTCGGCGGCTGTAACCGCGTGAAGGTGGGTCAGAGCGGCACGTACAACCTCCTTCCGCTCGAGAACGCCTGCAACGGCATTCAGGTTCTTCAGATTCCGATGCCCGCGACACCCCGGCGCGAGATTCCCCGCTCGGGCGGTGGCGGCCAGGCGTCGAACGATCTCGTCAACTTCTACTATCTCGAGCTCCGAACGCGCACCGGGTTCGATCAGTCGCAGATGGGCTTTCCGACGGTGCTCGTCCACGTCGGTCCGGAGGTTCGGACCAGGATGCAGGGCGGCCTCCACACTTGGATCCTCGACA
>DASUTR010000487.1:0-2420 GCA_036374535.1 Polyangiaceae bacterium | reverse complement strand
TCTTCGTCCACCCACTGGCAGCCGAGCTCCGCCATGCGCTCGAACGGGTCGGCGATGACGCCGTGACGCACGAGGTCCGTATGCAGGTGCCCGGGCACGTTTGCCGGCAGCCACTCGAGCACCGAGAAGCCCATGCGCCGCGTGGGCGTGAGCCAGCGGACCATCGAAAATTCCCAACCTTCGTGGAGAAATCGCGTTCGAAGCACGGCGGCGGCACCGTAGTCCGGGAGGTCCGAAGTCGCCAGAGCTGGCCGTTCCGCGGGAACCGGTTACGCTAGGGGGGTGCTGGGGGCGGAGCCCCAGCTGTCACGAGGCTCGAGTCTTGGAAGACCAGATCACGATTCGTCCGCGGAGGCCTCGTGGCGCGAACGTCACCGGCGAAGCCGTCAGCGGCTGCTCGACCGTCGCGAGAAACGCAAGGAGACCGAGATGGATGGCAAGTTAGCGCCGCTTCCGCGCGGACCGATGCTCGTGACGGCCGAAGAACGGGACGCGCTGCTCGCGCGCCCTCGCCCGCGGCAGCTTCCCATCGCTCCGGCCGCCGCGGCGGCGCTCCGGCGCCTACCGCTCGCCGGCGAATCGCGCCCGGTAGACCAGCACTGGAAGCCCGTCTACTGCGTTTGGGAAGTCACCCTGCGTTGCGATCTCGCGTGTCGCCACTGCGGCTCGCGCGCGGGGCACGCGCGCGGCGACGAGCTTTCGACCGAGCAATGTCTCGATCTCGTGCGGCAAATGGCCGAGCTCGGTGTGAAAGAGGTCACGCTCATCGGCGGCGAAGCGTACCTGCGCGACGATTGGACCGAGATCGTGCGCGAGATCAAGAAGTACGGGATGTCGGCGACCATGACGAGCGGCGGTCGCGGCATCACGAAGGAGCGCGCCGAAGCCGCCGCCAAGGCCGGGCTCGAAGGCGTCAGCATTTCGATCGACGGGCTCGAAGCGACTCACGATCGCCTGCGCGGCGTCGAGGGGTCGTTTCGCTCCGCGCTCGAAGCGCTGAAGAACCTTCGCAGCGCGGGCATCCGCGTCGCGTGCAACACGCAGATCAACCGCTTGAGCGTCCCCGACCTGCCGGAGCTCCTCGAGCTCATCGCGGCCGAAGGCGTGCACAGCTGGCAGATTCAACTCACGGTCGCGATGGGCCGGGCCGCGGACGAGCCGGAGGTGCTGCTCCAGCCCTACGATTTGCTCGAATTTTTCCCGCTGCTCGCGCGCCTGAAAGAGCGGATGGCCGTGCTCGGCGTGAGGCTCTGGCCGGGCAACAACATCGGCTACTTCGGGCCGTACGAGACCCTCATCAAGGGCACCATGCCGCGCGGACACATGGCTTCGTGCGGCGCTGGTCGCTCGACGCTCGGCATCGAAGCCGACGGCGCGATCAAGGGCTGCCCGTCCCTGCCGACGGACGCGTGGACCGGGGGTAACATCCGCGACGCTTCGCTGAAAGACATTTGGGAGCGTTCGGCGCCGCTCCGCTACACGCGCGATCGCACGATCGACGATCTCTGGGGTTACTGTAGAACTTGCTACTACGCCGACGTGTGTCGCGCAGGCTGCACGTGGACGTCGTTCGTCCTGTTCGGCAAGGCGGGCAACAATCCGTACTGCCATCACCGCGCGCTCGAAATGAAGGCGAAGGGCCGCCGCGAGCGCGTGATCCGGCGCGAGCTCGCGCCCGGTTTGCCCTTCGATTACGGCAAATTCGAGCTCATCGAAGAAGATGATCCCGCGCCTCCCGCCGGGGCATCATTAGGAGTATCCACATGACTCACTTGGTTCCTTGTCCCGGTTGCCGCCGCCACGTCAGGGTGAGCGAGACGAGTTGCCCGTTCTGCAGCGCTGGCCTCGCGCTCGCGGACACGCCGGCCCCCGTGCTTCCGGCGACGCGCCTCGGCCGCGCCGCCACCTTCGCGTTCGGAGCGACGCTCCTCGGCGCAACCGCCCTGTCCGCCTGCAGCGGCGAGAGCGAAGAGCGCGGCGGTGACGGCGCTACGGCGAAAGGCGGCGGGTCGAGCGGCGGCGCGTCGAGCGGTGGGTCCCCGAATGGCGGGAGCTCCGGAGCGAGCAACGGTGGCTCGTCGACTGGTGGGTCGGCGACCGGGGGCTCGTCGAACGGCGGGTCCGCGACCGGCGGTTCGTCGACGGGCGGGTCCGCGACCGGCGGTTCGTCGAACGGCGGGTCCGCGACCGGCGGCTCCGCGATGGGTGGCGCTTCCGGTTCGCAGAACACGGGCGGCGATGCGGGAATCGCACAGCCCTACGGCATTCCGCCCGACGGTGGCATTCAACCGCCGTACGGCTTTCCGCCGCCGGAGGACGCGGGCACCGATGGCGGTGGTCCAGCGCCGCTCTACGGCTTGCCGGCGGATGGCGGCTTCTTCGACGACGGCGGGGGCAGCGGACCGGAGTACGGCGCGGCG